>JAISES010000430.1 GCA_031263965.1 Prevotella sp.
CTTCATAAAAATTGCTTTTAACACTCAAATATACCTCTTTTTCCCAAAACAAGGAAATATTTACAGGCCTATTTTTATGAAAATCAGTTGGTTGATATTATTCAGCGAACCCTAAATACTATAAACCAGATCTTTTTCATAATAAAACAGTTTCTTAGATTTCAGACTTTCGTAATTATCGATTTATTCATTTATTCGCTTATCCACAATCAATATTGCACAAATATACCGGAAACATGGATATCTGTCAATCACTCAAAAGGGTGTTTTATTTGAGTGAAAAAACTAAAATTCACCCTTTTAGGTGATAGTATTTTATAAGAAAAAGAATATCTTTGGTAAAACTAAATCATAACACTATGAAAAAACTACTATTACTTCTTTTAATATCGTTTTTATATATTCACGCCTTTGGACAAGGACAGAATGTCGATTCACTTATAAATGTGCTTAACACACAAAAATTAAGTGCAGAAAAGAAAATGAGTTTATATAATGATATATGCCTGATTTTTATGCAAAATGATTTGGACAAATTTATAATGTATACAGATAAAGGTTTGGAGCTTGCCGACAAAGAACAAGATAAAAGAATGCTTGCAATCTTTTATGGTTTTTCGGGCATTTATCATTTCTATAAGGCAAATTATGATACTGCTCATAGTCTGTATGAAAAAGCTCTTGAATATGCGATAAAAATAGAAGATAAATTTTTAGAGGCAAAGCTATATTCTAACATAGCCTTATTATACAGTATGAAAGGTGATTATCATACTGAGATTGAATATAACCTGAAAGCCCTGTCAATTTATGAAAAAATAGATGAAAAGAAAACTTTCATCACTCTATTGGTCAATATCGGGACAACTTACCGTTCACTATCCGAACACAAGAAAGCTCTTTATTATTTTGACCGGGCAAATAAACTGGCTGAAGAAACGAACTATAATCATGGTAGACTTTTGGTATACTATGCCTATGCAAATGTGTATTATGATAAGAAGGATTTTGATAAAAGTCTGGAATATTATTTAAAATCGGAAAAGATAAGTAAAGAAGAAAACAATAAACATTTTGAAATACTATGTCTCCAATCTTTGTCTACTTTTTATTCTGAAGTTGAAAAATATCAAGATTTAAAAAAAGCAGAAGAATATGCGAATGAAAGTCTGGCGATTGCACTCGAATTCGGCGATCCCTTTAGAATCAGAGGCTCAAAACGTGTTTTAGCACATCTTTATAAGCAACAGCAACGCTATAAAGATTGTGATCTTTTAGCCTCCGAGGCTTGGGCGATAGACTCAATCGATATTGACACAAGCTATGGATTAGCCTCAATGATCGTCATATCCAATATTCATTTGAATAATAAAGAGAAAGCGGAATATTTTTTCAATAAATATATTGAATTAAATGGAGAAAAAAACAAAAAGAATTTGCAAGAAACACTTATTGGCCTGGAAGTCAAATACGAAACCGAAAAAAAAGAGTTGCAAATAGCTTCGCTTGAAAAAGAAAAACAGCTCTATACATGGCTTGGTATAGGAGGTGTTCTGTTTGCCATTACTTTAGGTATAGTATTGTGGCAAAACATACGGAACATAAAAAAAGAAAAACAGTTGATCGCTACCCAATCCGTAATGAATGGAGAAATGAACGAACGCTCACGCCTGGCCCGTGATCTTCACGACCGTCTCAGTGGAAATCTCTCAGCCGTAAAAATAGAATTAAATAATGCCGAATCTTTACTGAATATCAGTGATAAACTGGATAGCTGCATTGACGAGATTCGCCGTGTAGCCCACAACCTGATGCCTGTCTCCCTGCAACATGGGGTTAAAGCAGCATTGGAAGATTTTGCCGCTCAGTTTCCTAATGTTCATTTCCATTTTTTTGGGGAGGATAGCCGTTTAGAAGAAAGGATGGAGTTTGTTATTTACTGTTGTGCCAATGAATTAATAAACAACTCCCTTAAACATTCGGAAGCCCTGAATATAAATCTGCAACTGGTTCAGGATGACAAGCACCTCACACTAACCGTACAGGACGATGGCCGCGGATACGACGAAAAAGCTGTAAAGAAAGGGTTAGGGCTCCAAAATATTTATGACAGGGTTACATCTTGCAATGGAAAGATCGATGTCGTATCATCGCCTGATAAAGGGACGGAGACGACTATCGAATTGAAAATAAAATAGCTGTATCATGATAAATCTGCAAATTGTTGACGATCACAAGATGGTGGCCGAAAGCTTAAGTAAACTGATAAATGAATCGGGGGTAGCTAAAGTTACAAATGTATATTACGATTTGAAATCGTGTCGTGAAGGGTTATCCGAAGAACTTCCGGATGTGTTTTTATTGGACATAGCCTTACCTGATGGTGATGGCGTGGACTTTTGTGCCGAGATAAAAAAGCAATATCCCAAACTAAAGATTATCATGCTCACAACTTACAAGGAATTTAATATTGCCAAGCGGGCTCTGCATAATGGGGCATTAGGATATATCCTGAAAAATACCGAAAGCGAAGAAATGCTGGCGGGTATAGAAACTGTAAATAGAGGAGAACAGTTCCTCTGTGAAGAGATCGATGTTTTGCTGCAAGAGAAAAAGGACGAAGATACGGTTTGGCTTTCCAATCGTGAAAAAGAGATATTAAGATATATCGCTGACGGCTTAACAACAAATGAAATAGCAAAGACGATTTTTCGCAGTACAGAAAATGTACGCACTTTTCGAAGAAACCTACTCATAAAACTCAATGCTAAAAATATGGCTGAGTTAATAAAAAAAGGATATGAAATGAAACTGATTTGGTAAAGAATGGTTAATTACATCAAACCTAATCCTATTTTAAAATACGGGATAGTAACACAAATATAATCTTACACCTTTACAGAATGAAGTAAATGAGAAAAGAAGATAAACTTGAGATCCGGCCGGAAAATATGTCGTCCGGTGTTAGCCATGTCTTAAGTTAATGACACTGCCGTCCCCCCAGATGGTATAAATATACCGTTTTCATAGATGTACACCCCTTATTGATAAAAAGCATATCCGTTGCGGACATCAGCCGCCAGAACTACATGCCAGTTACCGGTGCGGAAACTTCAAGGCCCATCGGATTGAAATACTTATGGAGAGAGATTATCCGCTTTTTCCACAGAAACGTTTGCCGTTATCCGCGGTATCTCTATCACCCGCTCGCCTGCCGTTATATCATACACGTATTCTTCGCCTTCAAAAAGCACTTTCAAGGTATAGGGTTTATCTGTTATAACTGTGATTTTAACTGGATTCGACGCGTTTCCTCCGGTGCGGTCACAAGTAATGATGCTTGTAGTAACATCCGCCATACGCAAGTTCTCAATGCCGTGGCGGTCGGTACGGCGCAGGTCGTAAGTCAACACCTTATCTGCGCCGTTCATACGAAACCCCAATACATTTTCTATCAAAAGCGAGATGGAAAGTCCTGTCCAGCCCACGAAATCCTTGCGGCAATCAGCGGGTGGATTTGCCTCGTTAGTTCCCTGCTTGAAATTCCCATTAATCAGTTCGGCGGCATAGTTTTCCCACAACGTGCCGGTGGTCAGGTACACATTATAGAGTCCTTCCAAATATTTTTCCGTAGCTTCTTTGGCGAAAGCATTAGCGCCGACTTTTTCCAAACCTTTGATGGTCGCAAAATTCGTAGGCGCCCAAACAGCTCCCAGCCAGTAACCGCCGGTGTTGACATATTCGCTGTGCGATTTCGCCAAAGTCGGGAAAGGTATGGGTCTCCAAAACAGTTCAGGGTCTTGCAGATTGGCAATCAACAGAGAATCCTGATGTGGTGTAGTGATGCCAGCCAGCATCGGCCAAAAGGCGGCAATAGTTTTCCATGGTGTTTTGACGCCTACCGTATTCACATCGAAATACAAACCTGCCGTTTCGTCCCACATATATTGATTGATGCGGGCGGCGATGTCGTTGGCTTTTTGCCTGTAAGACTCGGCTTTCCCTGTTTTGCCCAATTCGTCGCAAATCGTCGCGATGTTGTTGCATTGAATCACCATTTGGCAGGAAATATCTACCCAACCCACGTGATCGTTAGAATAGTGTCCATTGTTGCGCCCGCCGTCGCGCGGGGTGTTGTCCATACCCGACGATTGACCATTGCTCCAAAAGAGTTGGTGTGTTTTGTCGTAAGAGTTACGTCTGGTTTCTACAAACTCGAAATATTTTTCCAATACCGTCAGTACGGCGGCGAAACGCGATTTATCGCCGGTAGCTTTGTATGTTTCCACTTCTACCCAAGAGAACAGCGGCGGATTAATGAAGTTAGGATTAGTATCGTCACTCCAATAGTCGGTTCCGGCGCTTTCCGAAATCATTCGAGCGATAGCGCCGTTGTAACGCTGTTTGCAATAAAAATTATCTAAGGAATTGATACCCTGAAAAGCGGTATGCGCATATTTAGCAAACATCGTCATAAAAATAATGTCCCACTGATAGATGTAGGTATTGTCGAACGCTTCGTCGAAATAGTTGGACACGAAACCTGAATTTGCTTGCGGCTTTTTGATGTGGGAGTATGCAAGTTCCCAAGCATTGTTATACATAGAAACCCACTCGCTGTTGTCGGTCAGTACCGGTTTCGGCACAGCGTTCAGGAAATCGGCTTTAACAGGAATTACCGCGCCGTCGTAAGTTTTTTTATCGAAATAAACGCCGCGTTCATCGGTGGAAATCGTTTCGTTACGGGCGTTCGGAGTACTGTCGTCATAGTTGCCGTTGAGTTGCCGGGGCGTTTTTACCCTGTACCACATTTCTTTGATTCTTGGCCCATTCGGCTGATCAAAGGAAAGGGTCAGACAGTCGGCATCGCGGAATACAAAATCCAGTACGTTATCGGCACCGATAAAGCCGGGATTGGGCGACATTTCTATATGTTCCACATATTGGGAAGACGACAGGACATCGTATGTTCCATACGCTGTAACAAGCGAGGCATTATTAAATACGGCCAGGTTTGTAAACTTGCCGTCTTCATGGAATATTTTATGAAAACCCGTAGGGCTCAGTGCCAGCTTTGCATCATTATCCGCATTACCTGTTGATATATACATTCTCCAGATGCCGGCAAGAGACGGTTCATCTGTTTTTTCCTGTGCTGCGGCACCCTGATTGATGGTCAGTAATGCAGCGATAAACAAAAATATTGTTCTCATTTGAAAT
>JAISES010000489.1 GCA_031263965.1 Prevotella sp.
TCCCAATCCTCTTGGGTCATTCCGTTGTTGTCGGGGATAATGGCAACCATACTCACGTTTTTCACCGATAAATTGCCCGGATCGAGGTATTGTTCCAGTTTGACGAAAACCTGGACAAAACAGTACAAAAGAACGATGAATACCAGTATTTGTTCCAGGAATATCCAGATATAATCTTTGCGTCTGGCCCATAATAGTTTGAATATCTGTATTATCATGATTTGCCTCCTTTCAATCCGTTTATTATTTTCATTCCGGATATTATCCATGCAGGAACAAAACCGGATAAGATACTAAAGATTAGTGGTTACAGCAACTATCGCGACCACGTATATATCTATTCTGAATACCATAGATAGCGGCTGGCTGCTGAAGTTATTTACAAGGGATATCATAGCATATATGAACGGCATTGTAAGAGCAAGCCCTAATAATGAGCCGATAGATGTATTTACTATATTTTCGGTGATCAGTTCCCTGAATATTTTCAGCCGGCTGGCTCCATACGCTTTTTTTATGGAGAGCTCTTCTGTCTGGTCTGTAATGCGGCCCGAATTCAACGACAATATATTGAATGCCGGTATCAGCAGGAGCAATATTATGACCGCACCCAGCGAAGCGAGTACAGGGGTCTGGTCGATTACGTTCATAGCATCCCACTCTTTTATTACAGGTGGCGATTTGAGTATTCCTTGTTGAAATAGCTGCCGGTTCATCCTGTTCAGTTCATCGCTCGCTGCTTTTACGGACTTTTGATCTTTAACTTTCAGGAAAATTGTGTGGCCGGTGTCTCTCTGCGGTATAAACCGGTCGAATTTGTATGGTATATATAAACCATAATTGGCAGCAGAAAACTGATAGGCTTTTTTAACTACAGCTATTACGGTAAATGTATATCCCTGTAATTCATACTTTGAGCCGACTACATCCGTTTTCCCGAAATATTGCTGTGCATACCCGTCTGTCATTACTACTACCGGCGTATTTTCAGAATCGGCATCAAAAGCCTTTCCTGCAATGTATTCAAATTTGAAAATGTTGAAAAAATCAGCATTAACATACCCGATGGCCTCCTGTACAATTCTTTCGTTATGAAATACTGCCGGAGCTTGTGAATTGAGGTAAGCAATATATTCGGGCTCTTTCAGGTTCAGATAGTTTTTTACTAAAGACGAATCCACCCATTTATCATCCCCGTTTTCCATCCTGAAGGCAGAGAAGCTGATGGTTTTGTCTTTATTTACATCAGGAGGGATATTTCCGGTCATTTGACGTATGGCGATAAATACCACCGTAAGAAAAATAAAAGTCAGAGCTATTCCCAGTATGCTGAGAATGCTGTAGAATTTATTCTTCAGAAGGGAACGGAATATTATTTTTATATTGATAAGATTCATTGTTGCTATAAATTATGTTTTCAATAGCCGGTTGTTATTCTACCCTTCTTCCATCGAAGAAACGGATGATGCGCCTGGTTGTCTTTGCAATGTGTTCATCGTGTGTTACCATTACGATGGTGGTGCCTTCGCTGTTCAGTTTGAACAAGAGATCCATGATTTCGCCTCCCATCTTGCTGTCCAGGTTACCTGTCGGTTCATCGGCCAGGATAATCTGCGGATTGCCGATAATGGCGCGGGCTATGGCCACACGCTGGCATTGTCCTCCCGATAATTGGGAAGGGAAATGTTTCGTGCGGTGAGAAAGGCCGACTTTTTCGAGTACCTGCTTAGCCATTTCCCTGCGGTTGGTATCACCCGATTTCCGGTAAAGAAGGGAGAGTTCCACATTATCGAGTACATTTAAGGAGTTTATCAGATGGAAACTTTGAAAAACAAATCCCAGGGTTTTATTCCGGAACTCCGCCATTTCTTTATCCTTCATATTATTTGTTTCGGTACCGTTGATCAGGACTTTGCCTTCACTTGCCACATCCAGCAGTCCCATAATGTTGAGCATGGTACTTTTTCCGCAACCCGAGGGTCCCATAACCGAAAGGAAATCACCTTTTTCTACTCCCAGGTTTACGTTTTCCAATGCAACTGTTTCTACTTCTTTCGTGCGGTATATCTTAGTTATACCCTGTAAATTAATAATAGACATAGTGTTGATGTTTTTTAGCCCCTCCAACCTCCCTGGGGGGAGGCTACAAAGAGGGTATAGTTAATAATAAATGTTTTATGCGTTCTTTAAATTTCGTGGCTTTGCTTTTCCTCCCCCAGAGGGCAGGGCTGTTAAGCGCTATATGGTTCGATTATAATAAAACACAGAGTAAAAGGGGTTAAAAAGAGTTTTTATTAAAGAATAGTTTTTTATTTTTATCTGAAAATAGTATTTCATATTATCCTGAAAAATAATGAAATAAAGAACTCCTCTTACTCTTTTTACTCTGTGTTTAAAATTAGAACTTAACTGCTCTACCCCAGAGGGAGCCAATCGTAGCCTGAATATTTTTAATCCTTAATTTTCAGCGTCTTTTTGTTTTTATACTGGTTCATATCCGAAACAATCACCTGTTCGCCTTCATTCAGCCCGTTTATTACTTCTACATATTCGAAACTGCTTTCACCAAGTTTTACTTTTTTCTTTTGCGCTTCATCGTTCTTTATTACCCATAATTCGTAATCACCCGCTCCGATGTAGTAAGATGAATTTGGGATGCGGAGAGCTTCTTCCTGAATTCCATGAGTTACGTACACATCCGTTTTCAGTCCGCTCCTGAGACGGCTATTACCCGGATCTTTCAGCATAACAGTAAAGTTTATTACTCCGTTTTTTACGGAAGGGGTAATGTTGACAACGGTGCCTTCCAGCCGGAGTTGCCCTATTTTAATGATTGCTTTTGCTCCCGAACTTAGCCTTTCGGCATAACTATCGGCGACCTCCGCTTCTACTTTGAAATGGCTCAGGTCGGATACAATAGCTATTTGTGTACCGGCCGATACCTGGGAGCCTATCTGATTGTTTACATAAGTCAGGGTTGCCTTTTGCGGCGAGAGAATGCGGGAGTCTTTTAAAAGACGGGCGCTTTCGCTTAACGATTTTTCAAATATGCTAAGGTCAAGTTGTTGTACTCTTACCTCTGCCGCCGCATTTTTCCTTTGATTTTCTATTTGTTGCTTCAACTGCTGGAGTTCTAATTTAGCCACTTCATAATTTAGTGCAGCCTGGCGTACTTTGTCCGACGTGCTGGCTCCTATGCTGTCGAGGTATTGCTCATTTCTTAGTTCGGTCAGCATCTGTTTCAGGTTCATTTCCTTTACCTGCATTTTCATTTGAAGTTCCGAAATGCTATTGTCTAAACTTATTTGTGATTGAATAAGCTTACTTTTTTTCATTTCTTTTTCGTCAAGCTTCTGTTTATAGTCTGTTTCTATAGATGCCAGTTCCAGTTTCAGGATCGGTTCGCCGGCTGTAACAGAATCCCCGGCATTTTTATATACTTCCAGTATCCGGCTGTTAATAGGAGAGACGATGATTTCCTCTGTTTGTGGAATAACTTTACCCGATGCATTTACGGTTATTTCTATTGTGCCTTTATCTACAGATCCGGTAACTATGTTTT
>JAISES010000517.1 GCA_031263965.1 Prevotella sp.
ATATATCGGATAGCGGATGAAGACAACGGCCTGTAACACGAGGATCGCTAACTTCGGAAAAGTAGTTTGATGTTGTCATGCCGACAAAGATAATGCTTTTAACTCATTAGATAATTTTGATGCGGTTGCCCTGTTTTTATTCACAGAAAGCGGGTTTGTCTGGTAAAATTTGTTACTTTTGAACTAGCTACTAATTATCTAACATCATCTTACAACTATGAGAAATATATTATTGATATTATCTCTTTTGTTTTTGACATACTCCTGTTCCAGCGATGATCCGTCTCTTCCCGATAGAGAAGGAAATGATCCCGATACTCCCGATAATACATTCAAGCCTATTCGTATCGGGATACGTGCATCAGCCAAAGATGCAAATATTTTTGACGATTTGCAATTTACCCTCTATCCGGATAGGGATTGTAATATGCTCGAAGTGAGGCAGTCGTACGATTTTCTGATATGGCTGGTGCCGGAACTAGATGGACTCCTCAAAATTATGAGACCTGACGGGTTTACTTTTTCGTGGGGAAACAGTTTTTCTAAAGAAGGAGAATACCACACTATCTTACAAGGATTTAAGGCCAAGAAAATGATATTGTCCGATACTATCATAGTGAATATTAAAAATAAACGGGATATATTAGGTTACAATTGGAAAGATATAAAAGAGAGTCAAAAAGGGCTTTATGGCACCACAGATATTTTTGATTCTCGTTACAGTATTCGCACAAGCAAAGTGTATGAAAATAACTCTCCTGCACTGGAAATATATATGCAGCTCCAATGGAAGGGAACTCTTGCAGGCGAAATCTTGAAAGAATACCAGGAAAGAGAACAGGAAGAGAAGACACTTAATTATATTACCGGTTTGTATGGCGAGCCTAAACTAAGCTACAAAAAAGATGGATCCGCTATTGTAGATACTTACAGGAATACTTTCAAACAAGGAGATAAAACGCTTGTGCCAAGATATATCTGGGAGACAAACACATCAAGAATCGTTCTGCTTCAAATATATGGTATATGGGGCGAATGGAACAGTTACTTTGCCATTGCCGAACCAAATAAGTAATGATCATTAGAGGTTTATTTATATAAAATAAGAGGGTATGTCAAAAGTCCGTTTTACACTGATTGTCATTGCGGGTCAGGCACTGAATGACAGGATTTTGACACACTCGTTGATCTATTTAAGAAGAAATAACGAATAGACATAAATAGTTTTTGAAGCAAAACCCCGTCCCTTTCTTTAAGAAACTATATATTTGTAAGAATTAAAAAATAAGATTAGCCATGAATGAAGAATACTTTAAGCTCGATACCGGGCAGTTAAAAGAAAATGTAACCGAGTTTCGGGAAAGGGTGAAGGAAGGCCTTGAAAAGAAAATGGACGAAAAGCCGCAGCTCCTGTGCATACCTACCTATATAGTGCCAAATAAGAAAATTAAAAATGCCAGGGTTTTGGTGCTCGATTTGGGAGGAACCAATTATAGGGCGGCTGTCGTAGAATTTACAAACGGGCAACCCGTGATCCATCCCAAAGACGGATTCAGCAAAAACCTGTCGAAGGAAATGAAACGCGAAACACCTCCCTATACCGAGGAAGAATTGTTCGGCGAAATAGCTAATCTTATTGAAGGGCTCGACCTGAAAGGAGTAGATTCCATCGGTTACTGCTTCTCATATCCTGCCGATTCGGGAACAGACGGCGATGCCAGGTTGCTTCACTGGACTAAGGGTGTGAATATTCCGGAAATGCTTGGACACCAAACAGGAAAGCCGTTGCTCGACTACTTGAATGCCAATAAAGAAATTAAGAAGAAAACCAAGTTTACCAAGATAAGGGTAATCAACGATACGGTTGCAGCTTTGTTCTCAGGCCTTACCGACGTAAAATCTCAGGCTCATATCGGGCTGATTGTTGGCACAGGAACCAATATGGCTACCTTTATGACCTCTAAGAACATACCGAAGTTAGGTAAAGACTTTGACAAGAACTTAGAGCTTCCTGTCAATCTGGAATCCGGCAACTTCCACCCTAAATACCTGACCGTTATAGACGATAAGGTAGACCGGGGATCGGATGGCAAAGGCCGCCAACGTTTCGAAAAAGCCGTTTCGGGTATGTATCTCGGCGAAATAATGAAATACGTATTCTCTTGCTACGAATTCGACGATGATTTCGATGCGCGCCGTCTGACTTATATTATGAATTATCCGCATATGCACAGGGACGAATATGTGCAGGCAGCCCGTCAGATATATGTGCGTTCGGCCAAATTGGTCGCTTCATCACTGGCCGGACTTATTCTCGAACTGGTAGAACAAAGCACGGAGAAGAAAATTACCGATGTGCGCCTTATTGCAGAAGGAAGCCTTTTCTGGAGCGAGGATCGTAAAGGAAAAAACTATAAGGATCTGGTGATGAGTGAGCTTTATCTCCTGCTCGAAGAGTTCGGGCAAAAGAATGTTGCTGTTCATGTGGACAAGGCAGACAATGCCAATCTTATCGGTTCGGCAATAGCCGCATTGTCCGACACCGTGGAAGACTTGAAAAAGGAGAAAAAATAATCGGAAATAAATCATAGACAAAGAGCTGCTTCCAAGGCAGCTCTTTCCTTAAATACAAAATATCGTTCTTTGATAGAGTTTTCTTATATTTTGTAAAAAAACAGATACAATTATCGGATAGAATAAACAATGGAACATACAAGAGAGCAAAAGATGGAAGCATTTGGCAGGCTTCTCGATATTATGGACGAATTACGCGTTAAATGTCCGTGGGATGCCAAGCAAACCAACGAAAGCCTGCGCACAAATACGATAGAGGAGGTGTACGAACTGTGCGAAGCCATAATTCAAAACAGCGATGAGGCTATTAAGAAAGAGTTGGGCGACGTATTGCTGCATGTGATTTTCTACTCCAAAATAGGCGAGGAGAAATCGGTTTTTGATGTAGCAGATGTATGCAATGCCCTTTGCGACAAGCTGATATTCCGTCATCCACATGTTTTTGGCGATGATGCTGCCAGGACAGCCGGCGAGGTGGAAAAATCGTGGGAGCAGATCAAGTTGAAAGAGAAGGGTGGAAATAAAACCATCCTTGAAGGTGTCCCTGCTTCACTGCCATCTGTCGCCAAAGCCCACCGCATACAGGATAAAGCGCGTAATGCAGGTTTCGACTGGGAGAAGAAAGAGGATGTATGGAACAAGGTGTCGGAAGAATTTACCGAGTTGAGGAACGAAATTGCGGACATGAACGACGATAAGATGGAAGCCGAATTCGGCGACCTGTTCTTTAGCCTCATCAATGCGGCACGGCTCTACAAGGTGAATCCCGACAATGCTCTGGAACGTACCAACCAGAAATTTATCCACCGGTTCAATTATATCGAACAGGAATC
The DNA here is from genome assembly GCA_031263965.1 of Prevotella sp. GTDB lineage: Bacteria > Bacteroidota > Bacteroidia > Bacteroidales > Dysgonomonadaceae > Dysgonomonas. The sequence continues at coordinate 3,408 of JAISES010000517.1, forward strand.
GAAAAAACAGGGACGCAACCTCAAAGATATGACCCTTGCCGAAATGGATATTCTGTGGGAACAGGCCAAAACAATGGAGTAAGTGTTATAGACAAGGATTCCGTCATTGCGAGTCTGAAAGACGAAGCAATCCGGACTATGAAAGTAATAGAGCTTCATCTCCTGTTTTTCGCAATGACGGGGAAATGACGGTTTCTTACTCTCTTATTCTGCTTTTTTCGAGCCGTATTTTGCCTTCGCAAATTCATATATGCCCGGTAAGATTGATAAGATTATAATAAAAACAACTACAAACTTCAGGTTATTCTGTACAATCGGATGAGTTCCAACGGCATAGCCCAGCAAACAGAATATTGCCACCCATGCCACTCCTCCTACTATATTAAACGAGAAAAAGTGCTTATATGTCATCTTGCCCATACCCGCTACAAAAGGGGCAAACGTGCGGACAATAGGTACAAAGCGTGCTATAATAATGGTTTTACCACCATGTTTCTCGTAAAAATGATGCGTTTTTTCCAGATATTCCTGTTTGAAAATTTTTGAATGCGGATTACTAAACAATTTTTGTCCGAAAAATCGTCCGATACTGTAATTGGCGGCATCGCCCAATATGGCGGCAGCCATAAGCACCCCCAGTAGCCAATAGAAGTGTAAATGATTGCCCGGATTTGCCGTAACAGCCCCTGTCAGGAATAAAAGGGAATCGCCCGGAAGAAACGGTGTTACAACCAAGCCTGTTTCACAGAAAATAATGAGGAATAAAATAGCGTACACCCATGTGTCGTACTCGTTTACCAGATAGTTCAAAGCATCCTGAGTGTTGAAAAGCAGTTCATGGATAAAACTCCATGCTTCGTGTAAAAATTCCATTTTTTAGTTTTGCATTATTATAATATAATCAATATCAATCGGTAATATTATACGTTCAATTTCTCTCGTCATTGCGAGGGTTCACCCGAAGCAATCCAGTTACTTCTTTCCAGATTGCTTCGCCTTTCAGGCTCGCAATGACGGGAGAAAATTTAAACAAATTCTTATATATAGCAAATGATGAGACTCTTCCCATCATTTCCAATGTTTTTTTACTTTACCAGCAACCCTGCCGCAACTGTATCACGCTTTTCCTTTCCGGCAATCAATTCTACCAGTTTCAGGGCAAAATCGATAGTGAGGCCGGGGCCGCGTCCTGTAGTTATATTTCCGTCTACCACCACAGCTTTGTCGGTCTGCAAGATTGCGCCTTTCAGATATTGTTTAAATCCGGGATAGCAAGTCGCATTTTTGCCGTTCAGCAAACCCAGTCCGCCTAACACCATCGGTGAAGCACAGATGGCAGCTACCTTCTCTCCCTTGTTGGCAAAGGCAAGCACTTCTTTTTTCATGCCATCGTGTTCGTTAAATTTGGTTGTTCCACCCGGCAGGACAAGCATTTCGGCTTGCAAAAAATCGGCTTCTTCGAACAGTAAGTCAGCCACTACGGTAACTCCGTGGCTTGCAACCACTTGTTTGTTACCCGTCAGCGATACGGTTTTCACATCCAACCCGGCACGGCGCAGAACATCTACGGTTGCCACAGCTTCAATCTCCTCAAATCCGGTCGTGAGAAATACGAATATTGTTTTCATACCTGTTTAGTTTAGATTAAATTTATATGTGATTGTTCCTTTCTGGTTTGTTACCGAAGACACTTCGTTAAATTTGGTACGCTTCGCCGCACGGATGGCTTCATTGCGCAGATTGGCATTCGGGGTGTTTGTTCCCTTTCCTATGGTGGCTTCTACCACATCGCCTTTTGCATTAACGAGGATATCGACTACTACCGTTCCGTAATCGTTTTCGGAATAAGTTGGCTTAGCCAGTCCGCCACTGCCCAAACTGCGTCCGCCAAGGGCAAAAGACCCCCAGCCTCCGATTCCGCTTGTGGCTCCATAGCTGGCGTTTCCGGTAGGCACACCCTGTGTGCCTGTTCCCTGTGTATTACCACGGCTACCACTACCTGTACCGTTGCCAAACAGTCCGGACATCTGGTTGTTTATCTGTCCTTTCTTGGCGACTTCCTGTTGCGCTATGCGATCGGCTTCGGCTTTTTTGAGGCGTTCTGCTGCCTCCTGCTGTTTTTTTTCTTCGGCTTTTTTCTTCGCTTCCTTGATGGCTACTGTTTCTTCGAAATCCTGAGTAACGGGAGCTTTCTCCGCATTGGATACTGCGGGCTTTGTGTTTTTGGTGGTGTTTTCGACCATCGGAACAGGGTCTTCGACTACATTAGGCGAAGTAGCTTCGTTAGCCCCTGCATCGCCATTACCCCTGCCAAATGGTTCGTCATCGCCAAAGGCATCGGGTACATTACCAAACATTACGGGGATGCCTTCTAATTCTTCGGACTGACGTGTGATTGGGGTCAGGTCGAGAGTATAAAAAAGAAGGGCCAAAATAATCAGTAGATGGAAACCTACGGTAACCCCTAAACTTATTGCTTTGTCTTTTTGCTCT
>JAISES010000502.1 GCA_031263965.1 Prevotella sp.
CTTTTTTTGCATAAGTAAATACATCCAAATTGTTTATAGTAACTACCTCTGTGCCTCTGACCACACCTTTATTCAAAAACTCTGTGCTCAAAACTTTATCCACAAGCACCTTATTGCCCACAAGCTTTGTAGTAAAAGGCAAAGGTTTGATTCTTTCTTCTCCAACAGGTTGTGCGACATTGTGATAAACATAAGTGTGTCCGTCTTGGGCATATGCAACAATGCGTTCGAGCTCTCGGATATAGGTATATGCATCTTTAGTTTCCAAAATTACAGGAATGGATGCTTCATAAAGGCTATCCCAATCTAACTGGAGTTTGTCGTAATATACAAAGTTAGACCTGACCCCTTCCCATAAACGGGATAAGCCTATAATTTTTTCCGTATCGGTCAGGGTACGTTTTTGTGCTGACACTCCTGTAATTAAGTGCAATGTGATAAGGCCTAAGGCGAATCTTTTTTTCATAAGTATTAGTTTTTTTATTATTCGATACTTTGTTTGACGCACTAATTGTCCAAAGGTTACATCGAAGTCATCTTGACTTTATATAATTCAGCATTTTTGTCATCCTGAGGAACGAAGGATCGGTATTTTTCAGGAGATATTTGCTTCGCCTTCGCTTCAGCGATTTGCAATTCACTCCGTTCAAAATGACAAAGAGGGCATTTACCTCCGCTGACACGGACAAATGTCCGCGCCAGCGGAGGATTCCATATCAGCCACGAAACAACAGGTTTTTGACACAGCCCCTGTCAAAGGGACTTTTTTATTAGTTTCCGACCTGGGGGATTGAGATATTAAACCAATTTTATGAATAAAAAATCGTACTTTTGAACCCTAAACAATTCTTAATTGATTCATGCGAAAAATAGCAGTATTTGCGATCGTCCTGATTTGCAGCTTTATCAAAACTTATGGTTCAACATATCCGCAACCTACAGATGATGGAAATAAATTTGAACTTTCACGCTTCATTTTGACGGATGGTAGAATAAGACATCTTACATCGGACATCAGTAATATGATTTTCAATAAAAAAAGTGGATTCAAATGGCCCCTGACAAAAATTATTTTTTCGAAAGACAAAAATAATAACGATATACTGAGGCTCGATATAACAGCTTTGGACAATGAATGGAATAAGATGATCGAATCCGGAGAAAAGCCGTATGGTTATTTTATTATAAATAATAGATTGTTTGTTATTTCAACAAGAGAGGACTCTCCCGTAGACCTTACCCAATATTTTGAACCGATAGAAGATGGCCAGCGTACATTCAGCGATACAAAATGCATATTTCAGATAAAAAACCCTAAATGGGTTTATCAATGTGATGACTCGTCTATATTTGCCCGGAAATTACAAGAAAGCAATCTTGAAGCTTTGGGACGATAAGAAAATGACTAGTCCTAAATAAGCGTTACATGTTTATTTAGTACTAGTCACTCGTTTATTATATAGTTTACAATAAACAATTTCACAAATCACAATTGTATTTTGTTGATATACAAAATCTTGAAATCTTGAAATCTTGAAATGTGAAATCTTGAAATAAAATTTATATAATTGTCAAAGTTTGCCCGCCAGACTTCCGGGGATATAAAATGTATCGTTCTTGTCGATGTAAACTGTCACTGAATTCAGAGTAACGGGTTTACCATTCAGGTAAGCAACAGATTTGAAGGCGGGTATTGTTAAAATATTCTTTCCTTTTTTCACCTTCAATACAGGGAAGTCCGTACTTTTATCAATTGAGTATTCTAATCCTTTGAACACATCGGTATGCTTGGCAAATATTCCGTTCGTCATTTCTGCCAATGAAGTTTTCAGCCCCATGGCATCAAATAAATACTGATTGATTTCCGTATTCGTATTCATTCCTATCGGCAAATCCCCATCAGGATGATATGCTGCCAAAAACACCTCTTCTCCTGTATGTCCTCCGGTAGTAAAGCCAAAATATGTATGCGCATTCATAATATTTATGATGCTGGATACCATATTCACACTATTACTTACCTTCATATAATCACTCTCATGTTTATAATTCTTGGAACTTAAAAGCAAATTCAATTCATCGTCTGTCAGATCTATATCCGTATATTCTTTAAATACACTCTTAAATTGGCTCGGATCAGTCTTCAACAAAATTCTTTCGAGCCCCTCTCCTGTTTTTTTATATTGTGAAACATTCCTGAAAAGCTGGTCTTTTGTTGCTTTATCATATGATTTCAAGTCCCTGCGGCCTATCGTAAATCCGCTATTGCCATGATCGGGAAGAACTATAACTGTAGTTTCTCCGTTCTTTTTGGCAAATTCCATTACTTTAGCCACCGCCCTATCGAATGCAAGATATTCAGTAATACAACCTACCGCGTCATTTCCGTGGGCACTCCAGTCAACTTTGCTACCCTCTACCATCAAGAAAAATCCATTTTCGTTTTGAGATAATCTATCCAAAGCTTTCTCCGTCATTTCGGCAAGAGAAGGTATCTGAGTATCGTCCCGATCCAGGTCGTAAGGATGTTCCCTGTCGCAAAACAGCGCCCAGACTTTTTCTTTCCCTTTAAAATTGCGGAAAGTATTTATGTCATCCTGAATAAGAGTTGTACCTGTACTTTCAAAATGTTGTTTTATGTCGTCTGTAATAATTGAATTACCCCCGCCAAACATAACATCCAGATTCTGATAGGCCATTTGAGAAGCTATGTAGTCATATTTGCCTCTTGCATAATAATGGGCCGAGCAGTCAGCCGGCGTTGCGTGAGGAAATTCAACGGTAACAACCAAACCGATAGCTTTATCCTGCTGATATTTGGCCGCTTCCAAAATAGTAGCCAAAGGCTGGTAAGCCATGGCCGGATCAACAGGTACAAGATCGTTAGCAGGGTCTGCCACCGGATAAATAGCGACATTACCGGTTTGCTGAGGCATGCCCGTCATATAGGCAGATGTCGTGGGAGCGGAATCTCCGATAGGAGCATTTGATGAAAAAGTTTTTACAGTGCCGCACAAGTAAGGGTCAATGGCCAGATTGTTGCCGCCCTGATTATTGTATATCCGATACCAGCGAGCGGCTGAAACCACTCCGATGGATGTTCCGTCGGGAATCATTACAATAACATTTTTTGTTGGCTTAACTTGCCTCCGGTACTGCTGTTGAGCCCATGCAGCCGAAAAAATGAACAGGAGCATTAAGCTCACACATATTTTTTTCATACTTTCATTTCTTTTAGGTTAATAATATCACAAAGTTACAAAACAAAATATAAGTTATCAGGCAAAGTTATCATAAGTATTTTAAAAAATATTGGTGTATCTTTGCAACTTAACAAAAAAGTGATAATTTGACCAATGGAGAATAAAAAGCCTCTGATACTAATTACAAATGACGACGGCTTCTTAGCCAAGGGAATAGAGGCCCTTACCGAAAGTGTAAAAGACTTGGGAGAAATAATTGTTGTTGCTCCCGATGGCCCGCGTTCGGGCATGTCGAGTGCAATTACATCATTACAACCTCTTCGGGTACATTTAGAGAAAGAAGAAGAAAATTTAAAAATATACAGTTGTACAGGTACCCCTGTCGATTGCGTAAAGCTTGGCATCAGCCAGTTGGCAAACCGTAAGCCTGACATCGTCCTTTCGGGTGTAAATCATGGTTCTAACGCAGCCATTGCCGTATTGTATTCGGGAACGATGGGCGCAGCGCTGGAAGGTGCATTATTTAAGATTCCGGCAGTAGGGTTTTCTATATTAGATCATGCCCACAACGCCGATTTTACATATACGGAAAAATATATCAGAATCATAACAAAACAGGTGCTGGAAGAAGGATTGCCTATAGGCACCTGCCTGAATGTAAACATACCGAAAGGCAACAACCTGAAAGGCATCCAGATATGCAAGCAAACTCCGGGACAATGGATCAAAGAGTTCTTGAAATCGAAAGACGGGGCTAACCATGATATATTTTGGCTTACGGGTGAATTTGCGAATGACATGCCCGATGACGAGATGACCGACGGGTGGGCTTTGGCCAACAGATATGTATCTGTAGTTCCTGTCAAGGTGGATATGACCAACTATGAGCATATGGAAGCCATTAAAAATTGGGAGAAATTAGCCTGATTATAAGTTGTGAATTATAATATTGCAGTAGCCTGACAACTGTTGACTGTTGGCTGTTGACTGCTAACTGCTAACTGCTAACTGTTTTGTATGAAATATTTTCTGGTAGCCGGAGAAGCCTCGGGTGATCTGCACGGATCGAACCTGATGGCGGCGTTGAAGGAGCAAGACCCAAATGCAGAGTTTTGTTTCTTGGGGGGAGATCTTATGCAGGCTCAGGGGGGCAGACTTGTAAAACATTACCGCGAAATGGCTTTTATGGGCTTCATTCCTGTGCTAATGAATCTCCGGACTATTCTCCGGAACATGAAAATGTGCCGGAAAGAAATTATAAAGTTCCGGCCCGATGTCCTTATACTTATCGACTACCCCGGATTTAACCTGAAAGTGGCTAAATATATAAAGACGCATACGCAAATTCCCGTATACTATTATATTTCGCCTAAGGTATGGGCTTGGAAAGAATACCGGGTAAAATCGTTCAGGAAGTATGTAGACGAAATGCTCTCTATACTTCCTTTTGAAGTAGATTTTTATAAAAAGCATAATTATCATATCTACTATGTCGGAAATCCTGTTGTGGATGCCGTAGCTAATTTCAGGAAGGAAAACATAAACGACCTGAGGTATAATTTCGTTATTGAAAACAAACTTGAGAGCAAACCCATTATCGCTTTATTAGCAGGAAGCCGCCAACAGGAAATAAAAGACAATCTTCCTGCAATGCTCGAATCGATAGAACCTTTTAAAGATCATCAGATAGTAATTGCAGGCGCTCCCGGAATAAATCCCGAATATTACAATAAATACACAGGGAACAAAAATTGCAAGATTGTTTTTGGGCAAACATACAGGCTACTCGAATATTCGGAAGTTGCACTCGTTACGTCAGGAACTGCAACGCTGGAAACGGCATTATTCAGAGTACCGCAGGTGGTTTGTTACAAAACGCCAATTCCAAAGGTAGTATATTGGGTATTTAAAAACATACTGCATACCCGATACATTTCGCTCGTCAATCTGATTGCCGGCAGAGTTGTGGTACAAGAATTATTTGCAAAATTTTTCTCAGTTTCCTCTATCCGGAACGAAGTTGACAAATTGCTCAACGATAGTCTTTACCGAAACAAAATGCAGGAAGACTACGATGAGATAACAGGTATCCTTGGGAACCAGGGAGCTTCCTCACGTGCAGCAAATATTATCGTACATAAAATAAAAAAGAGGGAAGATTAATCTTCTCTCTTTTCCTTTTCCTTTTCCTTTTCATTATATTCGAGGAACTAAGAAACTGTTTAAATTTTAGCGAAAAATATTATTATAGGATTTGAAAAAAACTTCTTAGCAATTTTTTTATGCTCTTTTCAGCGTATTTTTCCCTTTTTCCTCTTGGTTTAGCCCGCTAAACCTGCAAGCAAAAAAAACAAAATCCATCTGAAAATATCTATAAAAAAATTTGCTATAAAATTTAAACAGTTTCTAATATGCCCATTTTAAATATACAGATCCATATGTAAACCCTGCGCCAAACGCAGCAAGGATGATGTTATCTCCCTTTTTCAACTTCGATTCCCATTCGTAAAGACAAACAGGAATAGTTCCGGCGCTTGTATTTCCATATTTTTGGATATTCACCATCACTTTTTCCGCAGGTAACCCCATCCGGTTGCCAACAGCCTCAATGATACGTATATTTGCCTGATGAGGAACTAACCATGCTACATCATCTTTTGTAAGGTTGTTTCTCTTCATTATTTCGACAGAAACATCAGCCATTTTCGATACGGCATGTTTAAATACTACCTGACCATCCTGATACACATAATGCATATCCTTATCTACTGTTTCATAAGAAGCCGGATATACAGACCCACCGCCATGCATATGCAAATGCGGAATGCCTACCCCATCGACACGCAATAGAGAATCCATTACACCAGCTTCTTCCTCTGTAGGTTCAAGCATTACGGCTCCGGCAGCATCTCCGAACAATGGACATGTAGTGCGGTCTTTGTAGTTAGCTATCGATGTCATTTTATCTCCGCCTATCACGATCACTTTTTTGTAATTGCCCGACTTGATAAAATTAGATCCTATTTCCAGGGCGTATATAAAACCGGAACATGCAGCCTGAATATCAAAACCCAATGCGTTTTTAATCCCGCAGGCTTCCGCTGTCATAGCCGCTGTTGATGGAAATATATAGTCCGGTGTTGTAGTAGCGAAGATGATAGCTTCTACTTCTTCAGGCTTAGTATTTGTCTTCTTCAACAATTCTTTTACAGCTTCGGCTCCCATAACGGAAGTCCCCTGTTTTTCACCTTTAAGTACATGACGCTCTTTAATTCCCACACGGGTCATTATCCACTCGTCAGTAGTATCTACGATCTTCTCCAGATCGCTGTTTGTTAATATATCCTTCGGAATATATGCACCAATACCGGTAATTGCGGCTCGAATCATTATCCTTTTGGTTTTGTATTTTTAATAAAAAAAATGCCCTAATAATTAGGGCTTATGAGTTTTGGCCGGATTAAACTGCTGCACCTTTTTCTATTGCCAATTTTCCGCGATAGTATCCGCATTCAGGGCAAACAGTGTGGAATACATGCCAGGAGCCACAGTTGGAGCATACTGCCAATGTAGGTACTACTGCTTTATCGTGAGTTCTTCTTTTAGCTGTTCTAGCCTTTGATTGTCTACGTTTCGGATGTGCCATATTTTCTGTTTTATTTAGTTATTTTGTTGTATTTGAATTAGAAAAGTCAATTCTCTGTTAATTTAATCGTCGTCTACGGATATATCTTTGAGCGAATCCCAACGAGGATCGCTATAGGATGAATCATCAATTGAGGCATCATCGCTATCTTCGTCCTGATCATCTTCATCTTCGGAACTCCGGGCCCTGTGCTTATTTAACCTGGAAGACATCGCTTTATTGCATGTTCCGGCAGGATGTGCCTTTTTAGCCGGCAGACTCAACACTATGAATTCGTACAAAAACCAGGCGATATTTATCTCTCCGTCATCTTCCGGAATTATAACGATTTCATCGCTTTCTTCCGAATACTCTTTTCCAAACTTAACGATAAGTTTATTCTTAGTATCTACATCCATGGAAACATCATCCAGACACCTGTCGCAAGGAATCTGAACCGAGCCGGTAATATTAAAATTCAATTCAAAAGCCGCAGATGTCTTTTTCAAAGAAACCGCCACTTTCAAATCTCCTTTTTTCACTTCCGCCGTTCCATCGTCTATAAGGGCGAAGAAACTCTTATCCAAGTCATACCTGAATTCATGTTTACCTTCCGATAAGCCCCTCAGGGGTATATTATATAAGCTAAACTTTCCCATGTCCTGATTACAATTCAAAAAAGAACGGCGCAAAGGTACAAAGTTTTTTTCAATAAATAAACAATTTAATTCTAATCTTGAAAGATGTAACGGCTCTGAATTTTTATTTCGTAATTTTACAGAGGCGATTAACAATAAATAAAAATGAGTACCGGAATATTATATATAAAGAATATGGTTTGCGACCGTTGCAAGATAGTTGTAAAATCGGAACTGGAGAAACTGGGAATAATTCCTTTACATATCGATCTCGGCGAGGTTACCTTAACCTCACCCCTAAACGATGAGCAAAAAACGTCAATAAAAAACAGGCTGGATTCTCTCGGTTTTGAATTGATCAATGATAAAAAAAGCAGATTGATAGAACAGATAAAAACAACAATCATCGAATTGGTGCATTACAACAATAATGAATTGAAGGTAAACTTATCCGACTATCTTAGCGACAAATTACATCACGACTACAATTACATCAGCAACTTATTCTCTGAAATAGAAGGCACTACGATTGAAAAATACTTTATAGCCCAGAAAATCGAAAAAGTAAAAGAACTATTAGCCTATGACGAACTTACTTTAAGTGAAATAGCCTTTCGCCTGAATTATTCAAGCACTGCCCATCTAAGCAATCAGTTCAAAAAAGTTACAGGTCTTACGCCGAGCCACTTCAAGACCATCAAATCGGATAGACGAAAACCTTTGGATAAAGTGTAAATCATATAAATCTAAAAAAGAATATTGTAATAGAGACAATCTTTTTTCCGCCATCTTTGTTATATTAATATTAACGGGACAAAATATGGCAACTCTAAACAATAAATCGATTCTCAACAATAAATCGATTCTCAACAATAAGAATTTTGGCGGCAAACCGGCATTCGCCCAACCTGACAAAAACATTCTCTTTGCAGAAGCCCGGGCCATCAAAGCGCATTTTCCGATAAGCGGCATGTCTTGCGCTTCGTGTGTAGTCCATGTTCAATCCGCACTGAGCAAACAACCCGGCGTAACGAATGCAACAGTCAATCTGGCAACAGCCACAGCATCCGTAGAGTACCTCCCGTCTGTGACTAATCCGGAAAAACTAAAAAATGCGGTAAACGAAGCCGGATATGAACTTATCATAGAAGAAAAAGACGACGCCGAAATAGAAACAATACACAATGAGCATTTATCCGAATTGAAAAAAAATTGGATGTTATCCCTCATTTTTGCTATTCCCTTAGTCGCCATAGCTATGTTTTTCCACACCATGCCGTATGCGGAGTACATTATGTGGGCGCTATCCACGCCTATTGTCTTCATTTTCGGCAAACAGTTTTTCGTCGATGCGTGGAAACAAGCAAAACACCTGTCATGCAATATGGACACACTGGTAGCGCTTAGCACAGGAACAGCCTATCTATTCAGCGTATTCAACACCTTGTACACTTCTTTCGGTACAAATAAGGGATTAGACCTGCATGCCTACTTTGAAGTGTCCGGCGTAGTTATTGCTTTTGTCCTATTAGGAAGATACCTTGAAGATAAAGCAAAAAAAGGCACGGCAACAGCCATCAAACAACTGATAGGATTGCAACCCGAAACAGCAACAGTTGTAAAAAACGGACAATTCGCAGAGACCCCTATAAAAGAAATACAGACAGGAGATGAAATAGTAGTAAAGCCGGGAGAAAAAATTGCGGTCGATGGAAAGATTGTTAAAGGCAATTCATTTATCGACGAAAGTATGATCAGCGGCGAGCCGCTCCCCGTAGAAAAAGGTGAAGGCGAAAAAGTATTTGCCGGAACGATCAATCAAACCGGAAGCTTCCATTTTGTAGCAGAAAAGGTTGGCAAAAACACCCTGTTGGGCCAAATCATAAAAATGGTGCAAGAAGCACAAGGCAGTCAAGCTCCAATACAAAAGACCGTAGATAAAATATCCGGCATCTTTATTCCTATTATAGGGATGATTGCTATTATAACATTTTTTGCATGGTTCTTTCTGGCGGAAAGCAATGGTTTTACACAGGGTTTACTTTCAATGGTTACCGTCCTTGTTATCGCCTGCCCATGTGCACTCGGATTAGCCACACCTACGGCTATTATGGTAGGAATAGGCAAAGGAGCTGCCAACGGCATTTTGATAAAAGGAGCCGAAGCCTTGGAGAAAACCCGGGAAGCAACAGCTATAGTGCTGGATAAAACAGGTACTATCACAGAGGGGAAACCTCATGTAACAAATATAAAATGGTTTGCAGAAGCAACTCCCGAATTAAAAAATATCCTTTACAGCATAGAGTCATACTCGGAACATCCTTTAGCCGATGCGATAAAAGAACATTTAAATGGCGAGGCCCGGTTATATAAAGATGCAGCGACAACGACAATACCCGGACGAGGCATACTAGGGGAGGTGAAAGGTGAAAAGTATTTCATCGGCAACATTAAAATGACGGAAGAACAAGGCATTATATTTAAACAAGAAGAAAAAGAATGGATAGAAAGCGAAACAAACAACTCTAACAGCATTGCATTATTTACCGGCACAACATCCCTTTTGGCAATAATAGCTATAGCTGACACAATCAAGCCGACATCGCTGGAAGCTATAGAAAAAATGAAATCGCAAGGATTGAAGGTCTATATGCTTACAGGAGACAGTAAACGCTCTGCTAATCTGATAGCCAACCAAGTTGGCATAGATGAAGAGTATGTAAAAGCGAGTATGCTTCCGTCCCAAAAAGCAGAATTCATAAAGAAGCTGAAAGATAACGGGGAAATTGTAGCAATGGTTGGCGACGGCATCAACGACAGCGGCGCATTAGCCATCGCAGACGTCAGCATCGCAATGGGTAAAGGCAGCGATATAGCAATGGACGTAGCACAAATCACCATCATATCGTCAGACCTCAATAAGCTGCCTCAAGCGATCAATCTATCCAAAGCCACCGTGAGGACAATCAGACAAAATCTGTTTTGGGCATTTATTTATAATATTATCGGGGTGCCTATTGCAGCCGGAATCCTCTACCCGATCGACGGATTTCTGCTAAACCCTATGATCGCCGGCGCCGCAATGGCTTTAAGTTCGGTAAGCGTGGTTACAAACAGTTTATTACTAAAAGCCAAAAAGATATAAAACAAGAAGAGGGGCATTAATTACCCCGCTTCTTATACTCTGCGCGGGATAGTTTTGTGCATGGGATATAAAAAGGAGGTTCGTGTATGCCTACTTTTCAGGGTATAATTTTGTGGATATAAAAAAGAATAAGCATATTTGCAAAACCCCATTATTTTTTGCCTGTGCTATTCAAATGAACATGTCCGGGGACGGAGTTCGGGAACTAAATTACAAACTATTTAAAGAAAACAATCCCCAAATACAAAAAAGAATGCTTGCAGTATATCTAAAAGCATTTTTTTCATCAGTAATGAGTTTTTAGCCAAAATATTGTATGTTCACCGTAATAGCGTTGACACATGGATTCGTATATACAGGGAACACTGTATTTATAACCATTACCAATATAAGACTGAGCACGTCGCAAGGCTTGGTGGGCACTGCGTTTAGGGCGGAAACCAAAGCTGTTGTCACTGAACCGGCGTTCGTAAACAGGACTTAGCACCTGGCTTATGGATTGTCGAATAAGACGGTCAATAACCGTAGGAATACCTGATTGACGCTTCCCTCCATCCTTAGGGATTTCAACCCCACGGACGGGATGGGGACGGTAGCTACCGTCCGGCAAAGAGTTTATCTGTTCATCTTTATGGAGTTTCAGGTAAGGAAGTAAATCTTCCGTTTCCATCTTATCGACGCCTCCACTACCACCGTTGGACATAACCTTGTAGGCGCGGTTCATGTTGGCGGGTGGCACAATCCGTTCCAATAAATCATCTTTGGTAAATTGCACTTCCACAAGGTGGTTTTCAGTTATCCCAATGAAAGTCTGCACTCCGCCATAGCTTTCGGATTCCGTCCTGTCCTTTTGCCGGCAGCTATCACTCTGTGTTGACATTTTCTGCATTCGTTCCTTCATTAGGTAACATTCATTGACTACTCGCTTAAATAAAGTTCAGACCTTCCCCGATTGTCGTTTTTTTTCGGGTACTATGTCCTCTGCTGACTTCTCACAGCAAGCTTTACTCCGTGCTTCTGAAAAAAAAACATCTGCACGTCTGTGAAATATCCCCAGTTAAGAATACATTCTTTCCATCTTATGCCTGCCGGATTTACTTTGGATGTTTCCGGATAGTTATTGGGCTTTGTCTTGTTCAGCAGACTTACCCGCATCCTTTAGCCTTATATCCGGTTTCTGTACGTCAGGCCGGATGTTTGCCGCTACCTTCCTTCGGATTCCAACTTGTGATGGACACCCTTGGCATTGGCTAAACACTTCCCACTATCAGGGTGTGTAAGGGACTTGCACCCATTAGAATATACCCATACTGGGCGAACTGAAAAAAGCGACAAAAAGAAGAAATCTTCAATTTGTCGCTTCCAGTGCGATAAGGTATCCTGTTTACATGTTTATGGTAATCATATTCTTACAGACCTGTCCGA
>JAISES010000509.1 GCA_031263965.1 Prevotella sp.
AGCCACAGGGAGAAGACCCGGAAGAAAGTCGTTTTCGGCATGAGATGGAGTACAGGCAAAAGAATATAAACAGGAAAAATAATAAACAACTCAAATTAAGATAACAATTATGAACAACGAATTTGAAAATATACAGATAACACTGGACGGTTTTTCAGAAGTACTGTTCGAAATCAAAACAGAAGTCCAATCCCTGCAAAAGGCAGACAACGGAGAATCAGCATTGAAAGCTGACCTGCTGAATAAAATAGTACAGACTATTAATGAATCGAAGAAAGGTATTACAGCGGAAGAATTAAAGGCTTACAGTACAGCAGTAGTAGCAACGATGCGACAGTTACAGGATGAAGCCAACGATTCCTTTGCCCAGTTCCTCAATGAAAAAATATCAGAATTAGAGAAGATAGCCAAACAACCGGGTATTGTCGAAAACAGATATTCTATTGATTTTAAGTCGAATAAAACTATTATTGTACTGATAATTATGGTTTTTATAATTCTCGGTCTGTCCTATGTGATTGGTGAACAAAGAAGAAGCATCAGCCAATACAGGGACAATGATTTGAAATACAGGTATATCAAGATGCAGGGACAAACCGGTAATCTCTATCGGTTGGAGCAGCAGTTCAAATACGGCGACAGTATCAAACTCATCCGCAAGCAGGTGGGGAAATACGAAGAGTTGGTGAAGGAACAGGCGGAAAGGATGGAAAGAGTGAAGCGGGATAGTAAAGAAGCCGAGAGATTGCAGAAAGATGCGGAATCCTTGAAAAAGATCAAATAAGTTGCTGAATTATAGCGATATTTTCGACATGTGCAAATGTTTTGCTATTGTTTGTGGCGTAATTTTAATAGATAAAGCGATATTGCAAATAGAAAAAGAAAACATTGATTAAAAAATAATTGGGCTAACGCTCTTATTCTCACCTATTCGAAGTCTGGTAATTTCATCCGAGAATAGGTACGCGAAAGTTCACGCTTATAGAGCGTGAACTGTTCGTGCTTATTTGGATGGAACGGTTTACCAGAGCCGGAATAGGTTAATAGGCAATCACGAACAGTTTCACGCTTTTTTCATTTGCCGGAGTTTTAAGGGTTTGAGGCTATTAAACTCTTAGCTTTAAAAAACTATTGGTTCAATTCCCTCTTCATAAAATCCTCAAATACTCTCTTTTTTGGCAGTTTGACAAGATACTTAGAAACAAATAGCTGGTCGTCCATTCCGGCAGTAGAATATTTGACAAGTGTATCGTCTTTGTCTGGGCAAAGTATTATACCGACAGGAGGATTATCTCCTTCCGACATTTCGTTGTCTTTGTAGTAATTCAAATACAGATTCATTTGACCTGCATCGGCATAATCATATTCATCTAATTTTAAATCGATCAAAACATTACATTTCAATACTTTATGATAAAATACTAAATCAATTCGATAGTGTTTATTGTTGAATGTGATTCGTTTTTGTCGTGCCTCAAAACAAAATCCGGTACCAAGTTCAATAAGAAACTCTTGCAAATGGTTTAGGATTTGCTGTTCCATATCCGATTCACTGTACTCCGCTTTTTCGTCCAAATTCAAAAATTCCAATATATACGGATTCCTTATTACTTCTACGTTAGTAGCCGGTTTCAGGTTTTTAATTTTTGCAATAACGACTTCCTTGTTGGTTGACATAGCGGTTCTGAATGCCAGAGCAGTGTCGATAGCCCGACGTAATTCCCTGATATTCCAATTGTTTTTGATCGCTTCTACCTCATAGAAAAGCCTTTGCAGTTCATCATCAACACGTGTCAATTCTATAAAATGGGAATAGCTTAGCCTCGACAATAATAATTCCGGTGGTACATTCATACTGTCTTCCAATTTGGCTGACGCTGTCAGCCAAATGTTCAATCTCTCGGCAGAAACAGGAAGCCTGTCCGCATATTGAATATTTTGCAATTCGGCTGACAGTGTCAGCCATATTTGAGGATAGGTTTGGTAAAACAACCTGCATGTATTCAGACCTCTCCGATGCATACCTTTTATGTTTTTGTTTTTTAGCTTTTTGGCAATTTCCTCCAACAGTCCTGTGCCATACTTTGCCCTGTCTTCGCCGTTTTGCTCAAATTCTATGATGTAACAGCCTATAAGCCAGTTACGAACTGTCAAGTTGTAATTGATCGCTCTTGCTGTATTATCCTGTAATATGCAATGTGTCTGATAAATGTTATTCACCAGTTCTTCAAAATTGTTTTTTCTTATCAATGACATGGCAATCTATTTCTGATTATCAACAACAAAATTACAATAAATATCCGGTAAACCTATCAATCCGTCAGCCCATCCAGTTTATCGACTGCATCCCGTTTGCTTTTGTCAATGACTTTTGCGTAAATCTGGGTGGTCTTTATGTCCGCATGCCCCAAAATCTTACTAACCGTTTCAATCGGAACTTCAAGGCTCAGCAACAGGGTCGCCGCCGTATGTCTGGCCACGTGGAAGCTGACTTTCTTCTCTATCCCTGCCGCTATTGCCCACGTTTTGATAATGCTGTTCTCGTATCCGCCACTGCGAATATTATACACTAAATCACTATCCGATGCGGTTCCCCGTTCTGGCATAAACTTTATCGCTTCTTTGCCTATAGGCAGATTTTCCCATTTTTTAGTTTTCTTCTGTGTGTAGCTTATAAATGTATTTCCGTTACTGTCTTTTTTAAGTTTGCCCCATGTCAACGCCTTTATGTCGCTGAACCGTAAACCTGTGAAGCAGGAGAACAGGAAAGCGTTCCGTATATCGTCATAGTAGCAGGGGGTATCAATCAATTTCCGCACCTCGTCAATGGTCAGGTAACATACTTCCCTGCTCCGGTTTTTGGGCAGTTCTTCCGGCTTTATCTGTAATAACGGATTGGATACGATGATTTCATCTGAAATAGCCATATTAAGAACCGAGGACAAACGTTTGATATACTGTCGTTGTGTGGTTTCATCCAATGGACGGTCATTTAACTTGCTTTTGGCTGTTTTCATGTACTCAATAAAATCCATGCAGTATTTCCGGTCTACATGCTTGAATATGGTTTTATCTCCGCTAAATTTTTTCAGGTGATACGCTAAAGCCATATAAAACTGGTAACTTCCCCTCAATTCGCCACCTGCTAAATCCCTTTTCTTTTCCGCAATCTTTTCGACGTATTCAACAAGATAGGCCTTGGCTTTTACTCCCCCAAAAGAGAAACCATGTATGTTATTCTGGAGTTCGACTATCTTTTGAGACTTGATGGCATTGGCAAGTTTCAGGGTTTCCTTATTCGCTTCTTTGTTTGCTACCGAAGTTTCGGGAACCAGATATAGTTTAAGGAACTCGTATTCTCTTTTCCCATTGTAGTAATAATCCAGATAAATGGACTGGTTGCCGTTGTTGAGAGCCTTGTATCGTATCCGTATCGGCTCCTTTACTTTTGCCTGCTTCCTGATTTTGTTACCCATACTCTATACTTGTTATATTAAACATGATGCAAAGGTAGAAACTAAGATTGAGACGGCAAAGAAAACAGGCCATAAAGTAACAAAACAATTCGATTTGAGTAACAATAAGGTAACAAATATATGAAAAACAATAGTCGTTGAAGAGAAATGATGTCAAGAAAGAGAAGATGAAAATATCATAATAAAATAACTGTAATACAGTATATTATATTCTATTTATTGGATTATTGTTTGATTTTATTTTTCAATTATTTTATTTTATTGCTTTCTTCCCTAATAAGCTATGGCTTTTTTGAAAAGCCTTGTGGGGTAGCTACGACAGATTACATTTTCAGCCCCTTGTTTTTCCTTTTGGGTAGTTGCAGTGTAGGCTTTGCAACCTTATCATGCTCGGCAATTTTCGTTCGGTTTTTACTGCAAAGAAAATCATTCAGGTCTTTGTGTTCGGAATAATGGCGTGAAGTATCACGGACACGTAAGCCGAATTCTTTTTCCAGTTCTTTGTATGCCGTTTTTCCTGCCGTATCATTGTCCAGAAAACAATGTATCTTTTCATACCCTACTAACTGGCGCATCGCTTTCGGCAGATTGACTGTCGAGTTCAGAACAATATAATCATGCCAAACTGAACATGGGAACTGCGGATTCTGATTCTTTCTAAGGGTTAGAAAAGAAAGATAGTCTATAAAACCCTCAAAAAGATAGCACGCTTCTTTCTTCTCTGTTTGCTGTATATAAGAAATGTCTTTGGGAGCAATGCAACCTTTGAAATAAGGGTTGCGGATTTCATACCCTCCCGATTGATTCCGAAAGCCAATACCATAATAGGGTTTGTCATTTACGGTATAGTTGATTTCTTGGCATTGTTGTTTGGCTATGTCAGTATCTATACCACGTTTATTTAGGTAATCAAGCAAAGCGGGTGTATTCAGTTCAGCTATGTTTGTTATCTGCATGGTTCCCCGCTCTTTTTCATACATAGGAGTATTATTCCCATGAAAAGAATAATAGGGCGCTCCTGACAGCTTTTGTTCCAACAGGCGCATTGCTTCGCCATTGGTGCAGTTTTCCATTCGCATAACGAGGTCGATAAGCGTTCCGCCCTCGTTGCTTCCGAAGTCTATCCATAAATTTTTGTCGTAATCGACTTTCATGCTGGCATCTTTATCTTCCCTAAACGGAGAATGATACATGCCATAATAACCTTTGTCTTTTGTTGGGTGGATACCCATTCCTGCCAAATAATCCTTAATCGGATATTGGTTCATTATTTTATAATTCATGATTCTAATTTTTAAAAGATTACTTTTTCTTTCACGGGGAAAGTCTGTTCCGCGAAATACAACTTTACTTTAAGATGTGTATATAGGATACAAGGTAAAGCAAAGTGCTTCCACCTATCTTCCTGTCGGAAGCTTTACTTTACCCTATTATCTATGCACCCGAAGTAATGTAAAGTGCTTTTAGTAGTTGAATTGGGGATTGAACTTGTATTTTCGGGTGGTGTCTTTTATTATCATCCGCTTGTTTTCAAGAAATTTCTTCAATTTGCCCAGTTTATTTTCTCCGTATTCGCACCCGATAGTTGCATATCCTTGTTTGAGCGCATTCATCAGGTCTCTGTAGCCGTATGCTTCTGCTTCGGAGAATGTTGCTTCCAATGCTTGCCTGTGCTGTTCCTCCTTCAATTCGGAATAGCTGAAATGTTGGGACTCAGGGCAAACGCATGAAATTTTCAATCGGGCATTATGTTCAACATCTCTCTAAGGCATTTGTCCGACCATCCACCCATTTTTCTCTTAGTTTTGATAGATGGTTGTTTCTTTTTATCAG
>JAISES010000050.1 GCA_031263965.1 Prevotella sp.
GGGTCTGGTTTATGTTCTCTCGCAGTTGTCCAGTGTAGGAAAGGTTGTAGAGCTGAAAGAGATGGAAAATATTAGTTATCAGATTGATATACTTCAACCGGATGCTGTCCTTATCAATCCTATGTTGTTGGGGCATACCCGGCAGGATATAAGGCAACAGCTGAATCTGGGAAAGCAAGCAGCGATAATAGCTTTGGTTTACAATCTGATTGACGAGCAATTTTACCGTTAATACGATGCTGTTATCAGAATCAATGATTCTGAATCTAAAATAGAAAGTACGTTGCTTAATTGTTTGAACAAAGATCAGGATTTGTCGGGCGATCAGGAAGAATTGAGCGACCGTGAGAAGGAAATTCTGATCAGCGTTGTAAAAGGGATGAGTAATAAAGAGATTGCCGAATATCACAATATCTCCATCCATACGGCAATAACACATCGCAGGAATATAACACGGAAACTGAAAGTTCACAGCATATCGGGCCTGACTATATACGCGATTATCAATAAATTAGTGGATATATCGGAAATCAAATACCAGGATGAATAAATCTTAACGTTTACTTACCATGCCAAGCGTAACTATTATATATAAGAAATCGATGAAAATGTCGGATCTGATCGATGCCGACTATCGTTTACTCCTGCTTCTTAACCGGTTGAATATTTCGTTAGGTTTTGGGGAGAAAAGTGTTGATACTGTTTGTAAGGAAAGCGGATTCGATACCGATTGTTTCTTATTCCTTGCCAATTATCAGTCGAATAAATGTGTTACTAATATAGACGAGGTTTTTGCCGCACTGCCTTTGATTCCGTTTTTGCAGTACTTGCGGAGTTCGCACAGCTATTTTCTGGAGAAAAGGCTGCCCAATATCCGGCGCAAGCTGGAGATGGTTTTTGCATCCTCCGAAGAGGGTCTGAGGGATATGGTGCTTAAATTCTTCGATAATTATACACGTGAAGTATCGGATCATATGAAATACGAGGATGAGGTTGTATTTCCGTATATCCATTCTCTGATGGATGCCGTAGCCGATAAAAAGTACTCGATCAATATGTTTAAAGAAAGGCATAACGATATTGAAGGTAAAATGAACGACCTGAAGCAGATATTGCTCAAATATGTGCCGGGAACGACGGATCAGATGCTTATGGGAAATATCCTGACGGAACTGTATATGTCGGAAGAAGAGCTGGAAGCCCATACCTTTATCGAAGAAAATCTGGTGATCCCGCGTGTCAGGGAACTGGAAAAGAAAGTAAAGAAGGGTCTGAATTGACAGATTATCCGTTAAAAAGGGACGAATCGGGGTTATCTGCTTTTTAGCTCATCCTCTAATCGTATCATCTGGTCGCGGTATTGCGCGGCTTCCAAAAACTCAAGCTTTTTAGCGGCGGTAGCCATTTGTTTTTTAGCTTTGGCTATCGCCTTTTTCAAATCTTCTTTTTTCATATACTCTATTTTGTCTTCGGAAGCGATGGCTAAAGTTGTCTCCTGGGTATAGGTTTTCGTTTGTACAGGAGCTTCTTTACGTTGCCTGAAGACGGATGTAAGAGCTTTCTGTATTTGCTGCGGTGTTATTCCATGTTTCTCGTTATAAACCATCTGTATTTCCCTGCGGCGGTTTGTCTCATTAATAGTCTTTTCCATACTTTCGGTAATTTTATCGGCATAGAAGATTACTTTTCCATTTATATTCCGGGCTGCACGCCCTACTGTTTGTGTCAGGGAACGGTGCGACCTTAAGAATCCCTCCTTATCGGCATCAAGTATGGCAACCAACGATACTTCCGGCAAATCTAATCCTTCACGGAGAAGGTTTACCCCGACTAATACGTCGAATTCACCGGTTCGCAGGTCTTCCATAATCCGCACACGGTCTAAAGTCTCTACGTCGGAGTGTATATAGCTGCAACTTATCCCGTTGTTTGAAAGGTAGGCTGTAAGTTCTTCCGCCATCCGTTTGGTAAGGGTGGTAACAAGGGTGCGTTCGTTTTTTTCGATGCGCATTTGTATTTCTTCCATCAAATCGTCTATCTGGTTCAGGCTCGGGCGTACATCGATAGGCGGGTCCAGCAGGCCTGTGGGACGAATTAATTGCTCTACTACAACGCCTTCCGATTTAATAAGCTCGTAATCGGCCGGAGTTGCGCTTACGTATATAGTTTGAGGAACCAGAGATTCGAATTCTTCGAACTTCAACGGGCGGTTATCCAATGCAGCCGGTAAGCGGAATCCGTACTCCACCAGATTTTCTTTGCGGGAACGGTCTCCCCCGTACATGGCGCGTATCTGTGGTATAGTCACATGGCTTTCGTCTATTACCGACAAGAAATCATCGGGGAAAAAGTCGAGTAAACAGAATGGGCGCGTACCTGGCTTGCGATTGTCGAAATAGCGTGAGTAATTTTCTATTCCCGAACAGTAACCTATCTCGCGAATCATTTCCAAATCGTAGGTTACGCGTTCGTAGAGCCTTTTTGCCTCTAACGGTTTGCCTATCGACTGAAAAAAATCGACCTGGCGTCCCAAATCTATTTCTATTTCGGCAATGGCTCTCACCATACGTTCTTTGGTGGTAACGAATAAATTTGCGGGATATATCCTGAAATCATCGTATTGATCGAGCTTTACACCTGATAGAGGATCAAGGCATTCGATGCTTTCTATTTCATCGCCCCAGAATACGATGCGTACAATAGGATCTCCATATGCAAGAAATACGTCTACGGTATCGCCCTTCACCCTGAAATTTCCCGCTTTGGGTTCAACTTCGTTGCGTGAATATAAAGCGCTTACCAAAGAACGTAGAAATACGTCGCGGACGATTTTTTGTCCTACATGGATACTGATCGTAGAACTTTCAAAATCTTCGGGATTTCCCATACCGTACAGACAGGAAACAGAGCATACGACAATAACATCGCGACGGCCCGACAAGAGGGAAGTTGTCGTTGCAAGCCGCAATTTCTCGATTTCATCGTTAATTGACAAGTCTTTCTCTATGTAGGTATTTGTGGATGGAAGATAAGCTTCCGGTTGATAATAGTCGTAATACGAAACAAAGTACTCGACTGCATTATCGGGAAAGAAGGTTTTGAACTCGTTATACAGTTGGGCCGCCAGTGTTTTGTTGTGGCTTAATACCAGAGTCGGCTTTTTTACATTCTGAATGACGTTTGCTACAGTAAATGTCTTGCCCGAACCTGTTACTCCCAATAGTGTCTGGGAAGGCACATGCTGCAATACGCCTTCGGATAAAGCCGCTATCGCAGCAGGCTGGTCTCCCGTGGGGTTATAATTTGAAATTAATTTGAAATCCATTGCTATCTTCCTTCCGCAAATCGGGGTACTTTTTTTAATCTTTAAAAATACAATTATATAATTATTTATTAAACATTATATAGAATAAATGTATATAGCTGTCATTTATAGCAAATTAACCACGGAGTTTCACGGAGTAGAAAAATCACGGAGCACACAGTGTAACTTCGTGAAAATAAACGATGTGCGGCTCTGTGGTTAAAAACATATACTGTGAATATCTGTAAATTTAAACAGTTTATAAAATTAGCGGTGAAATGCAAAGGTAGCCCAATTAAGCGGAGGATACAAATAGAGATAGAAACCTGTTTTTTGATCCGGTGAAGCTTTCCTTATTGTGGTATTTTTGTAAATTTGTATTCATAAACCGGATATCATATAGCATAGACATGAAAAAGATACTCCTTTTCCTATATCAATTATTTATATTCGCTCCTGTCTTTCTTTTAGCGACTATTATTACAGCAGTTACTGTAATGATCGGTTGCTTGACAGGTAATCGCAAATTTTGGGGATATTACCCTCCTCACTATTGGTCAAAATTGGCATGCCGGTTAGCTTTATGCCGGATAAAAGTAATACGGAAGGGCGTTCTCGATCCTGATAAATCATATGTTTTCATCCCCAATCATCAGGGAGCCTTCGATATATTTCTGATCTATGGCTATTTGAATCAGAATATAAAATGGGTGCAAAAACAGGAATTGCGTAAAATTCCTTTTGTCGGTAAAGCTTCCGAAATAGCAGGGCATGTTTTTGTCGATCAGAAAAACCTGAAATCGATGAAAGATACGATAACCAAAACCGAAGCGCAATTGGATAAAGGGTCTTCAATGGTTATATTTCCCGAAGGAGCCAGGACATATACCGGTAAAATGGGGCGGTTTAAGAGAGGAGCCTTTGTTATAGCTAAAGAAATGAATCTGGAGATCGTTCCTCTTACCGTAAACGGGCCGTTCGACCTGATGAAAATAAATACATACCTCATCAATCCGTGTAAGTTGGAGCTCATTGTACACGAACCGGTATCGACAGCCGGTCTGACAGAAGACAATATGCCGGAGTTTATAAACCGTTGCCGCGAGATAGTGCACTCAGGCTTATGGGAGAAGTATAAGTAGCTAATAATGTGTTTATAGAATCAATTACTCCCTCGCAATGACGCGAGTAACTGACCCTGTAAACACGGCATTAATTTTTATTGATTACTTATAGGATTTTTCGCTAAAATTCAAACAGTTTCTCAATCCAGTACCCCCTTTTTAGCCAGGTAATCCACTACCTGATCGGCCCCGAATACGGTAAGATGGCTGTTGTCGTACATCCAAGGGGTATAATCTTCTATTTTCTTTATACCTTTTATATCGTAAATATCTATATAAACGCTGTCGGGAAAGCAGGATTTCAGGAAGTTGTTTTGCTTGTATACGTCTTTGTCCTCATAGTTTTTGTCCATAGATTTGTGAACCATCATTTCGCGTGCAGCAATGGTGGTATACGAAATTTGGTAGTGTGGCGTATATCCGATGATCTTCAGTTTTATATTGTATCCTTGCAGATATTTCTCCAACTCTTCCAACCTGTCGCGCGCGCCCTCATCGGTATCTTCTCTGAGCCCCCAAAAGTACAGCGAGAAGAATATTGTTTCTATCCGGCCGGCATTTTGTGGGATAAACTCATGCAGGATATATTTTACGAATTTTGCGCTATTATGTTCTTCGTCCGGGTTGAGGACAAAGTGAGCAGCTCCGGAAGTAGCTTGCAACAGGTTTTTGTTCCGCCCGGCCAGTTCATTCTTAAGACTGGGAGATAACATGGCTGCATGGCTGTCGCCAATTAACAGGACATTATTTAGTGAATCGGAAAATCGGAGACATCCGGCTGCGTTGAAATTTTCGAGAATATTATCTTCTGTGTCGATAAAGCAATCTCCGGTAGACATTTGCGCTTTTATTTCATCTTTATGATTTTCCTGATAATTAGCCAGGTCGATTATCTTTTTGTCGATAAAAAACCGGTTGAGTGGAACGAAACTCATAAATAAGGCAAAAGCGAATGTCGCAATACCACCTGCCAGAGCCCGTTTAGTTATTATTATCTTTTTGTTAGACTCTACGTATTTGTACGATAACCAGGCAAATAAAACAGTCAATGCCGATGTGCCGGCAAGGATGGACGGCCGGCTAAGTCCCAGGTATGCCGCAAAAACAAAGAGAGGCCAGTGCCACAGATAAAGAGAGTAAGATATTTTTCCGGTCCATTGCACCACCTTATTCCCCTGAAGACTGAAGTCGCATTGGCAAACAAGGATAAGGAATGTGGCCGCTACGGGGATGGCTGTGTAAGCGCTTGGCCATGTGATACGCTCTGTAAAGAAAGTGATACAAAAAATAAGAGTGATGTAGCCCGTTATGCACAAAGTATTCCGGATACGCTCCGGTACTTTTTCCGCAAAATCTTTTTCGAAGAGGAATACAACGCAACCCATAACCATTTCCCACGAACGGGTAGGGAATGAGAAGAATGCGAATATTTCCCCGTTATTGAAAATCATCAGCGTGGCGGCATATGTCAATACAACCGACGAAATAATCAAAGCCTTAAAGAGTCCTTTCCGTGTGAGGTACAATCTGCGGATGCACATCAGCAGTAGGGGATAGATGAGATAGAATTGCCATTCTACCGAAAGCGACCAGGTGTGCAGCAAAATATTGTACTGGCTGGCCAGGTCGAAATATCCCGACTTGAGCCAATAATGCATGTTGGAGACAAAAGCCATACTGCTTGCGGCATATTGCGACAGCAGCTTCAATTCGCCGGGGAAAAGCAGGAAGAGGCCAACCGCTAAGACAAAAAGAATTAAGACCACTAGAGCAGGGACTATTCTCTTGACGCGCCGTATATAGAACCCTTTGAGCGAAAAACCGGAATTGTCGAATCCTTCGAGAATTATTCTCGACATGAGATATCCCGATATGACGAAAAATATATCTACACCCAAATATCCGCCTGTGAAGTATGGAATCCGGAAATGAAAGAGGATCACTGCCAATACTGCCATCGCGCGCAGAGCATTAATATCTCGTCTGAATTTCATTATATAGTTCCTTTGTTTGGGTTGGCTTGTATTCCGACCTTTTGGGTCAGGCAAAAGTACTAATGTTTTTCTTTATTTGTTTCTTTTTTAGCGGAAAACAGACGCACAAGCCTGATTTGACTTGCGCGTCTGCAATTTCCTTTAAAAAATTATCCAACTACCGACTCGCAGCATAAATAAAGCTCTATATATTAGCAATTTAAGTCTTGGCGAAATATTCAGGCCATATTCGATACCCGCTGTATGATATTGAACATCTGCCTGACATCGTTTAGCTTCAGATCAAAATCTCCATACTCCGGCGATGGGTTGAGCGAGTGGCAGGTGATTATTCCCTTTTCCAAGTCCTGATTTATAATCTGTTTGCACAGAATGGTATTGTCCAATACGATTATCCAGTTCGGATACTCTTTGGTATGTAATTTTTCTTTCCAATATTCGTATTTTAGCTCGCGTCCCAGTATGATATCGCCGTTGGCAAGGCTTCGGCGGGTATCGTCATCCATGCTGTCGCCCTTTATTTCAAAAGCCATATATTTGCCATGGCCTATCTGGTCTACTATAAAGTTGTATTCGTCCAGCGATTCGTCCGGCTCTGCATCGCGGCATTCGTCTACGTATTTGGCATAGGCTTTTACCGGAACAAAAGGCACTTGCATCAGGAACTTTCCATTTGGCAACAGATAGTATTTTATTCCCGATTTGGTGATCAGGTAGGGATCGTCACTGCCTCCCGATTTCAACATCGTACCCTCGCCCGACAGCAACCAGCCCGAATTTATCTGCGGCAGTCTTGATAATATTTTTTCTATTACTTCCAGTCCCACCTTGCGGCTTCCACTCATCCAGTTGCTGGTAGTGTTCGGTTTTTCTTCAATAGCTTTGGCAAATTCAATATTTGAACCATTGAATAAATCCTCCCGAATCTTTTTTATCCTTTCGTATACCTCCATAATGAGTTGTTTTGAAAAATATTTACCGAATTTCTAAAATGTCAATACCTGACTGTTATATCTTTTTTTCGACTTATCCACAGCGTTTTACCGGTGCATAAAAGCTATAAACGATGTAGGGTAAGCAGAAAGAATATGGCGTTATTGATGTAAAATGAGTGTGCGATCTGTCTTTTTTCATAAGAACTTTATCTAATATATAATTCAAGTTGCCGGTTATAAGCATTTATAAATAATGCGAACCGGTAGTTGAACATAGTTTGATTTATATGTTTGTTTATCCGAAACAATTACAAAATGCTTTATGGCTTTCTCTTTCTCGTCATTGCGAGCCTGAAGGGCGAAGCAATCCGGAAATTGGCCGGTTAGCGGTAGGGGCAGTCCTTTGTGACTGCCCGAAAAGATACAGCTGGATTGCTTCGCCCTTCAGGCTCGCAATGACGGGAGAAAACGAACATATTTTTTAAACATAATCAAACCACTGACCGGTATTCTTTAATAAACAGCTACTTGAATTATATAGAGTCTTATTATTCCTCTAATTTCTACCCAATTAGTTTTTATTAACAATAATATACACGTATTTGTGATTGTTTAATTCACAATTTAGTGTATCTTTGCTTTTGTAAGCCGGATTAATCACAAATATAAATATTTTTTGATATAAAAAAGCTAAAAACGAACTAATTAACAATATAATTCACAAAAAAGAGAACGACAAACAGAATGTATAACCAAAAAATCTTAGAACAATGGGAGCTTTAAGAAACATTTTACCGATCGAGTGTTATTGCAGCGAAAAGCAAATGTCGGCAATAGTAAAGGATGTTACGCGCCATCTCTACGACTCGGACCGCCTCAGCCTGTCCGACTTCGACGACATGATAGGCAACGTACGCGTGTGTATCGAATTTGAGGTGTATCTGGACAAGGTGGAACTCAAGTCGGTGGCCGTGCTCGATAGCGATTGGGACGAGTTTTACGAAGACACCGCCGTGCTGACATCCCGCCTCAATAGTATTGTAAAGGACTATAATAAAGGTCAGAGAGAGCTGGTGTCCCAGTCGCAAGACATATTCGGCGACCGTATGAGCGAAATGTATTGATAGCTTGTAGCCGTTAGCAACTAGCTTTTAGCGGCGCAGGGCTAAACAAGCGAAAATTAATAATCAGCTAAAGGCTAACAGCCAACAGCTTAAAAATAATAAAATCATGATTTTAGGAAATTCATTTGGAAAGAATAAAGGGAAAAAGTATTTCATGCGCGAAAGGGATATGGACAGCGTCGATTGCCTGTATGCCGAGATGGCGGAAGAGTTTAACCACTGGTTCGACAGAGACCACAAATCGGTAGAAAGGCAGCTTGTCGGCAAAAAAGTTTACGATACCGATATTTTAAATGATACTTATCTGAAAATATACGACATCGTATTGTTCTCGGGTTTGAAGATCAAAGATTACAAATCTTACTTCATCCGCTCTTATTTTACAAACTGTATCAATGGCAGCATAAAGGAGAACCGCTATTGTGAATTGCAGCCCAACTACGATCGCTCCGATACAGATGTGGAGCATTTGGCGGAACTCGACCGCCGGCAAAAGCAACTCGAAGACGATATCTTCAATTATGTTTATGCCAATTATACCCTGCGCGAGTTTGAGCTTTTCAAGATGTATGTCAGCCTGAAACCTGCCGTCAACTACGATTCGCTGGCCGAGATCACCCGGGTGAAAGCATATAGTATACAGCGTATTGTGTCGAAGATAAAAAAGGATATTCAGGAAAATCCGGACTTCTTCCGCCGCTGGAAGGAAGTGGGATGAATAATTAGCGAATTAGCAAATATAAAAAAAGAGAATGAGAAATCATTTGCTAATTAATTCAAGTTGCTATTTATTTAAAGAATACCGGTCAGTGGTTGATTATGGTTAAAAAATATGTTCTCTTTCTCGTCATTGCGAGCCTGAAGGGCGAAGCAATCCTGAATTTGGCCGGTTAGCGGTAGGGGTAGTCCTTTGTGACTGCCCGAAAAGATACAACCGGATTGCTTCGGGTAAACCCTCGCAATGACGCGAAAGAGAAAGTCAAAGCGGGCGCATAAAGCATTTTTGAAAAAAGAACAAGAATATTTAATGATACTGTTTTTTCCGGTTTTGCGTAACATCAGTAATTAAGAAACTGTTTGAATTTTATAGCAGATTTTTTTTATAGATATTTTCAGATGGATTTTTTTCTTTTTGCTTGCAGGTTTAGCGGGCTAAACCAAAAGTAAAAAGGAAAAAATACGCTGAAAAGAGCATAAAAAAATTGCTAAGATGTTTTTTTTAAAAATCCTATAATAATATTTTTCGCTAAAATTCAAACAGTTTCTAAGTAATTTCCTAATTAAAATTTATCTATATCATATGGAAACATGGATTATAACAACAATTATTGGCGCGACCGCGTTGGTGGCCCTTTACTGGGGCAACGTGCTGTCGGTCAAACTGCCCGAACTGGACAGCCGGTTCGACGCAAAACCGTTCAACTGCCGCCCTTGTCTTACATTTCACATTATGTGGATGTTTTGCACGGTGTTCGCTCTCGTGCTGTGGACCCGCGAACTATTTGTGTATGGCCTTGCAGCAGCCTTTCTTGTATTTTTTACAGTAAAAATTATCGATAATAAAAAAGTAACGAAATGACTAATCCCGAACTAAAATCAGAAGTAGAAATCCTTCTCAACGAAGTAGATCGTACCCACCGCTATTCTATGAGCCGTATCTATTCGCTGTGGAACATTGTGAACGAAAAGAGCGAAACGCCGCAATCGTGTGCCAGTTGCCTCATCCGCAAGGTAAGGGATCTGCGCTCATGGTTGGAAAAAGTGATCGGAAACGATGCGCCGGAAGTAGCTCCCCCGAACGAAAAGAAAGTGAAAAGAACCCATAAAAAAGTAGTAAATGACTAAACTGACCGACAGGCAGGAATTGTTTTGCCGCGAATATCTTGCCGATCTTAATGCCACTCAGGCTGTTATACGGGCGGGATATAGCCTTAAAAACGCAGCCTGCTGCGGTAGCCGCCTGTTGGATAATCCCGATGTGAAAAACAGGATTGCCGAACTGATCGGCGAGCGCAACGAGGTGCTTAATATCACTTCCGATTACGTATTGCGCCGCCTCGAGGAGATAGACAAGCTCGACATAGCCGACATTCTCGATGCCGACGGCAATGTGCTTCCTGTTGGCGATTGGCCCGATGCGTGGCGCACTTCGGTAGGCGCCATCGAGGTAACTCAGGTGCATGCAGCGGGCGAAACAACCTCATGCCTCAAAAAAGTAAAACTGCCCGACAAACTCCGCAACCTGGAGCTTTTAGGCCGACACACCGGTGTGTCGGCCTTTGCCGGCAGGATGGAGATAACCGGAAAGGACGGAAAAGAACTTGTCATTCAGGTGAGGAAAGACGACCTGATTGATTCCTTGAAAAATCACGTCAGGGGCCTGAAGAAGAACCTTTCCTAATAGGTTTGTTTTTAGATTTTTTTGTTGCAAAAGCTTTGTCGCGAGACAAGGCTTTTTTTTGTATAAAATATTTATCCAACAATTTGTATTTACGCATACGAGTACTTATATTTGTACTTATTAAAAAATAATATGAGAACAACGAATTATACAGATTTAAGAAATAACCTCAAAAGCTATTTAGATAAGGTTATAAATGACAGTGAGCCGCTAATAGTGCACCGGCCGGGCAACGAAAGTGTTGTAGTTATATCCCTGGATGAATATAATTCGATTAAGGAAACGGAATATATTAAGTCCTCCCCCATTATGCTTGAGCGCATAAAAGCGGCTGAAAATGAATTGCAGGCCGGTAAGGGAAAAGCTATAAAAACTGCTGATATATGGAAATAATATATTCACTTCAGGCTCTGGAAGATATTGAATATTGGAAAAAAAGTGGCAATAAAGCAATAATGAATAAAATAACATCGTTGCTGGAAGATATTGCAGAGCACCCATTTACCGGAACCGGCAAACCGGAGCCTCTTAAGTATGACCTTGCCGGCTATTGGTCGAGGCGTATAAATTCTGAACACCGTATAATCTATTCGGTACACGAGGATATTATAGAAATCTATGTGTTATCCATGAGGTATCATTATTCGAAAAAATAAATAATAACTCATGTTACGCAAGACTGGAACAAACACATGAAAAAACAGTATTATTCCGTATTATTTTTTCTGTGCGCAATCTGCGATTGCTTGTTCTTAACTTTTTGCTTGACCAAAAAGTTACAAAAAGTCAAGGCTGTAGCGGATAGCCGACCCACAACCATCTTGCTCGCTAAACAAAATAAACTCGCATCTAACGATGCTCAGACAGAATTTTGTTTTTAACGCCCGCTTCGCTGTGTGGGTACCCCGTCTATCCGCTAAGGCCGTCAGGCTGACGCATAACAAGAACAACAAAAGCTATATGCCTGTTGTGCGCCAGCCCTGCGCCGTGTGCTTTACGTGCGGGGAACCCGTCAGGTGAAAAAGGCGTAAAACGGGATGCCTGTCTGAGCCTGAAAGGCGAGTTCAGCCCGTTTAGCCTTTGAGCCTGCTACGGGTCGCACAGTAAAGCGGGCGCATAAAGCATTTTTGGTTCCTTTTGCTGCTTAGGGCAAAAGGAACGCAAGCAATCTTCGATTGCGCGCAGAA
>JAISES010000057.1 GCA_031263965.1 Prevotella sp.
TTGTGTGTTTTGACACAAAATTACATCAATTCAAGTCGAAAAATTAAGAAACGCTTATATGTAATTATAAATCAATATATTGAAAAGTTTTTTCAAAAATTATCGCACCAATACTAATAGACAATCATACTTGTGTATATCTCTTACGCATTTCCTGTATAGATACACCTTTACCATGTTCAGCATCAACGATTCCCTGCTCTATCCGTCTTTTCACTTCTTCGACCGAATATTTACAAGGTTGAGTATTTTTCGCCTTAAGGCGACTAAGATATTTTTGTAATTTATCTAAAGTTTCCTCATTGTCAATAGCTTTCAGAAATTCTTTCTTTTTTATTTCCAGAGTTGTCATTATTATCCCCTTTCTTATTATTTCTTTTACAAATATACTTATTATCTTTTATAGCTGTTAAAATATTCTTGTATTTTCCCTTTTGTACAAATTACCCATTATATTTCTTTTTTCGTATATTTGTATAAAGCTAAGGCAGATAAATTATGACAGTCATCACAGAATTAGAATTTAAACGGAACCTTTCGAAGTATCTGGATATAGCTCAGAACGAAAAAATCATTATAACCAGAGGCAAGAAGAAGTTAGAATTAGGGATAAAGAAACCGCTGATTCCGGAAGAAGATATAGCTAACGCTATGACGGTGGACGAAGCAAAGAAAGCCATCGAACCCCGAATAAGAGCAATATTCAGGAAGTGACCGGATGAAAGTATTAATGACGAAAGAAGTCAATGACTATCTCATCGGCTTGATCCAAATATTATACAATGAAAGCTATTTCGGTTTTGAAGACGCAGCAATAGAATATGTCTGATAATATTAAAATTTCATTGCCTCGAAAACTCAAGAAAAAAGCTCCTGCTTATTTCAATAAATACGGGAAAGAATTATATTACGCCGTATACAGAAAAAACCGCAACACACAGTGGTATGTATTTTTTCAATATGAAAACGGAATATACTTGGTACGCCATATCGGAAACAATCATTCCGTAGCACAGTACTTATAATAAGAGAAGAAAATAACCGTTACCCTTCAAAATAAGTCTAAAAACAAAGGAGCAGAATAATCTGCTCCTCCTTCAAAAACTATATAAAAGAATAATTAATTATTCTACGGCATCAAAATCTACAACCGTTTTTCGGGTTGCTGCAATCCGGTCAAAATCTTCTTTAGTTCCCACAACAAGCTTTTCAAACTCGCGCTGGCCTGTACCCGCAGGAAGTAAGTGTCCGCAAATTACATTTTCCTTCAAACCTTCCAGTCTGTCTACCTTTGCATTTATAGCTGCATCGTTCAGTACTTTTGTCGTTTCCTGGAACGAAGCGGCCGACATAAAGCTCTGGGTCTGTAAAGCAGCGCGCGTTATACCCTGAAGTATCTGGTTAGCTGTGGCAGGGATAGCATCGCGCACCTCTACAGGACGAAGGTCTTTGCGTTTCAGCATAGAGTTTTCATCCCGAAGCTTGCGGGCGGTCACTATTTGTCCGGCTTCGAATACGCTGGAATCACCGGCATCTACAACAACTTTCTTGCCCCAGATCCTGTCATTCTCTTCCATTACTTCATATTTGTCTATCACTTGTTGCTCAAGGAAACGGGTATCACCCGGATCGATCACTTCAACCTTACGCATCATCTGGCGGACGATTACTTCAAAATGCTTATCATTAATCTTCACGCCTTGCAGGCGATATACATCCTGAACTTCGTTCACAATGTATTCCTGAACAGCGGTAGGTCCCATGATAGCCAATATATCCGATGGAGTAGTAGCTCCGTCCGACAACGGCATACCGGCCCTGATAAAGTCGTTTTCCTGAACCAATATCTGCTTAGACAGAGGAACGAGATATTTCTTTACCTCACCCAGTTTAGAAGTAACAATAATTTCCCTGTTACCACGCTTGATCTTACCAAATGAGATTTCACCATCGATTTCCGAAACAACCGCAGGATTAGACGGATTACGAGCCTCGAACAACTCAGTAACGCGCGGCAAACCACCCGTGATGTCACCGGCCTTACCTACGGCGCGCGGTATCTTAACCAGAACATCTCCGGCCTTGATCGTGTCATTGTCATCTTTTACAATGTGAGCGCCCAGAGGTAAACTGTATGTCTTGATCGTCTTACCCTGTTCGTCCAAAACGTGAGCTTCGGGAGCTTTTGTCTTGTCGCGGGGTTCGATGATAATCTTCTCTTTCAATCCTGTCTGTTCGTCAGACTCAACTTTATATGTAACGTTCTCTATTACATTCTCAAACTTGATACGGCCTGTTGCTTCAGATATGATTACAGCGTTGAACGGGTCCCATTCGCAAATCAGGTCGTCTTTCTTCACTTTAGCTCCGTCTTTGAAGTAAAGTTTAGATCCGTAAGGGATATTATGGGTGAGAAGAACGATCTTTGTATTCGGATCGACCAGACGTAATTCGACCAAACGGCTAACTACAATCTGAACTTTTTTCGATGCTTCGTCTATAGTATCAACTACACGAAGGTCGTCTATTTCGAGAACGCCATCATATTTTGCCACTATATTGCTTTCAGCGGCAATGTTCGAAGCGATACCCCCTACGTGGAATGTACGGAGGGTCAGCTGTGTACCCGGCTCCCCGATGGATTGCGCTGCAATTACGCCGACAGCTTCACCCCTCTGAACCATGCGTCCTGTAGCCAGGTTACGTCCGTAACATTTGCCGCAAACACCTTTTTTGGAT
>JAISES010000059.1 GCA_031263965.1 Prevotella sp.
ATATTCCCATCGGGAGTATTGCTCCTTACGAGTATGCCGAGCCACAGGTCATTGAAATGTTAATTAATCAGCGCAAGATGGAGTTTTTAAGAAGTTTTGAAGACGAACTGTATCAAGATGCTATTAAAAGAGGGGATGCAGTATTAAGTGAAATAGAAGAATTATAAGAAATCTATAAAAGAGTAACATAATGAAAAGAGTTTGTGTTGTATTTTTTCTGGTTTGTTGTTCTCTTATTGTTGTGGCACAAGAGAATGTGATAGATGAAATTATCTGGGTGGTAGGAGATGACGCTATTTTGCGTTCGGATGTAGAAAAACAGCGTTTGTTCATGCAAAATGAAGGTCAACGCTTGGATGGTGATCCTTACTGTATACTTCCAGAACAAATAGCGATTCAGAAACTCTATTTACACCAGGCAAAAATTGATAGTATAGACGTGAATGAAACGCAGATACTTCAACGTGTAGAACAGTGGATAAACAATGCAGTGAATGTAATCGGAACGCGAGAAAAGATGGAAGAATATTTCAACATGAAATACTCCCAGATCAAAGAACAAAGAAAAGAGTTACTTCGTGAACAACAGATTGTACAGCAAATGCAAAGCCATTTGGTAGGTGAAATAAAACTGACTCCTTCGGATGTGCGAAAGTTCTACAATCAGATACCAAAAGACAGTCTGCCGAACATTTCAACGACCGTTGAAGTTCAAATTATCACCCTGGAACCAAGAATTCCACTTGAAGAAACAGATGCTATAAAGGCCCGATTAAGAGAGTTTACCGAGCTGATAAACAAAGAACAGTACACGTTTTCTGCCTTGGCACGCCTGTATTCAGAAGACAAGGAATCAGCTGTTAGGGGTGGGGAACTGGGTTTTATGGGTAAAGCAGACCTGCTTGCCGAATTTGCTAATGCAGCATTTAACCTGACTGACTCAAAACGTGTTTCCAACATCGTTGAAACGGAATATGGATACCATATCATTCAACTAATAGAAAAAAGAGGCGATCGAATCAACTGTCGTCATATATTGCTGCGTCCCAAGGTATCTGAAAAAGAATTAACCGAAGCAACCACCCGCCTGGACTCGTTGTATGCCGATATACAAGTGGATAAATTCACATTTGAAGAAGCCGCCACTTATATCTCATACGATAAGGATACGCGTAATAATAAAGGCTTGATCGTGAACCAAAATTATGAAAGCAGCAATGTAGGAACATCTAAGTTCGAGTTGCAGGAACTTCCGCCTGAAATAGGACGAACAGTATATGATATGAAAGTAGGTGAAATATCCAAACCTTTCACTATGCTGACAAATAAGCAGAAAGAGGTTGTGGCCATAGTGAAGCTAAAAGCAAGAACAGAGACTCATAAGGCGAATATGACGGACGATTATTTGACACTTAAAAACATGGTTGAAGCTCGTAAAAGAGAAGAATTACTGAATAATTGGATTGCCCAAAAACAGAAAACGACGTATGTACGTATTACTGATGGGTGGCGTAATTGTGATTTCCGGTATCCGGGTTGGATTAAAGAATGAAAATAACAGGCAGTTTACTTTTTGTGGTAGTATGTAGTCTGTGTTCTCTTTTTACTTATGCGCAGACAAACGATTCCATAGTTCCTAAAAAAACAAAGGTTTATTTGGAGCACGCCAATACCTTGTCTTTCAATAAAGCAATTGATCCGGACAACAAAGTCTTGATAGGGAGTGTTGTTTTTCGTCACGACAGTTCTTATATGTATTGCGACAGCGCTTATTTCTACGAGCCATCTAATTCACTGGAAGCTTTTAGTAACGTCAAAATGGAGCAGGGAGATACTTTGTTTATTTATGGTGACTGGTTGTACTATGACGGGAACACACAACTTGCGCGCTTGCGTAAAAATGTCAGGATGGAAAACAATCAGGTGAGGCTCTTCACTGACAGTCTAAATTACAGTCGCATAGAAAATATAGGATACTATTTTGACGGAGGAAGAATTGTGGATGAAGAGAATGAATTGTCTTCTTTTTTTGGACAATATTCGCCTGATACTAAAGAGGCCATTTTCAATGACAGTGTACAATTGGTTAATCCTCAATTTATCTTGTATTCTGACACGCTACATTACAATACAGATACGAAAATAGCCACTATTCTGGGGCCTTCCGTTATTGAATCTGATAGTGGAACTGTCTATTCTTCAAAAGGGTGGTATAATACGCAAACTAATGTCTCTTTACTGTTGGATCATTCACATGTAGTTTCCGGTAATCGCATACTGGTAGGTGACTCCATTTATTATGACAAGGATAATGGTTTTTCCGAAGTTTTTGGAAATATGTCGTTACACGACACATCTCAAATGATTATATTAGAAGGGCAATACGGATACTACAATGAGAAAACGGAATTTGCTTTTGCTACGGATAGTGCACGTTTCCTTGAGTATTCGCGTGGCGATACCTTATATCTGCATGCCGACACTCTTCTAGTCAGTACGATTGACTCTGCATACAGAGAGCTCAAGGCGTATCACGGAGTTCGTTTCTACCGGAAAGACTTGCAGGGAGTGTGCGACTCGATGATTTTTAACTCACGTGACTCTGTATTGTACATGTATAGCGACCCGGTGCTATGGAATGATATGTATCAGCTATATGGAGATACGATATTGGTTTATATGAATGACAGCACTGTAGATTATGCGCATATCATACAGTTTGCTTTTGCCATGCAATTTCTTGATACCACTTACTATAATCAACTGAAAGGGAATGATATGGTAGCTTATTTTGAAAGAAATGCAATGCGCCAAATTGATGTAAGCGGAAACGCAGAGTCAATATATTATCCTGTTGACAATGGGAGTATGATAGGAATGAATCAAACTAAAAGCGCATATCTTACTATCTGGTTAAAAGAAAATAAGCTAGAACGGCTTAAGCTCTGGCCTACTAATTCGGAAGGAGACGTGATCCCTATACCAGACCTATTACCGGAACAAAAGATGCTAAGAGACTTTTATTGGTTTGATTATCTGAGGCCTATTAATAGTGACGATATATACCGGGAAGCAAAAAGAAAGACCGGATATGTCCCTAAGCGGAGTAATAAATTCATACATTAATAGTTAGATATTCATTTCTAAATTTTAAACCTATGTGACTTTTTTATTTTTATAATGTACGCAAACCCAG
>JAISES010000074.1 GCA_031263965.1 Prevotella sp.
GTCACGTGGAGCGAATGGAGTAATATTGGTTACCACTAAACGTGCAGCATTGGGTGTATCTCAAATAGATATTTCTGCCAGACTAGGGGTATCGCAATTGCAAAAAGGTCAACTGCAAATGATGAATGGAGCAGAATATTATGATTACCTAAAAACAGCATACGAAAATGCAGGAATATTAGAACAACAACACTGGTTTCAACCTTATCTTAGGGAACAAAATACCGATTGGTGGGATATATCCACTCAGAATGCCCTTTCTCAGAATTATAATATTGGATATAGATATGGTAACGATAAAATCAGATCGTATATTTCGGGTGATTACTACAATGAGGAAGGTACTATTAAAGGCTTTGAATTAGATCGTTTTACATTAAGGATAAATACCGATTATGTAGTTAATAAACGACTTACGCTTAAGGCTAAGATAGCTACCAGCTATCGGGAAACCGACAATCAGGAACATTCGTTGAGCTATACAAGTTATTCGCCTTGGGATACACCGTATGACTCAAAAGGGAACCTGAAAGATGGAAGTCAGGGGATGCCTTCTGCTGATGTGGCCGCCGTTGCCGATCCACGCGACTATTGGTATTCCGATGGTGGTACAAACTTTTTGTATGACCGTCATCTGAACTGGAGCAAGACTCGCCGCAATGCTATGGATTTAGGCTTGGGCTTTGATTTTAAGATATTTGATTTCTTGACTTTCGAATCAAATAATAAGTTTGGTTTTAGTAACTATTATTTTTCGAGTTATGTCGATCCTGCCAGCAGATCGGGGCAAGCTCAAAAGGGAACGGTAAGAAATGAAAATAGTAATGATCGCGTTATTTATACAAGTCAGATGTTGCGATTGCTGAAAACCTTTGACGAAAAGCACGATATCAATGCCTTTTTAGGTTACGATTACGATGAAAAACGTAATTGGAAAAATATGGGACAATCGTCCAATATTTTTCCTGGCAATGAAGTTTTAACAGGAGGGGTAGCTGATCATAAAGTTTCTGGTGGCAGAAGTGAGGAAAAGAACGCCGCCATTTTCTTCAATGGGAATTATGCCTTTGATGGCAAATACCTTTTTCAAGCATCTTTCCGTAGAGATGGCTCATCACGCTTTGGTTCTAACAAACGGTGGGCTCCTTTCTGGTCGGTAGGTGGAGGTTGGAATATGCACGAAGAAGAGTTTATTAAGAAACTGAGCTTTATCAACGAACTTAAGCCGCGTATATCGTATGGTGTCACAGGAAATTTGCCAGACGGAGCTTACGAGTGGACTACAAAAATTAATACTACCGGAGAGTACGGAAGTGAAATAGCCTTTTTTACCAACTATTCGGGTAACAAAAACTTGTCGTGGGAGGAAACAGGGTCGTTTGATTTTGGGCTTGATGTCCGTTTATTCAACAGGGTAAATATTACATTTGATTCCTATGCGAAAAAGGTGAAAAATCTAATTTATTTGCGTCACCTTCCGGCTGTGACCGGATATAATAGGCAGACCGCTAATAATGGAAAACTAGAAAACAAAGGATTTGAAATTACAGTCACACCTGAAATTATCAAGACTAAAGATATATATTGGGATATGAGCCTGAATTTTGGATATAACAAAAATAAAATAACTTATCTTCCTGATGCAAATGAACTTGCTTCTCAGTCTATAGCAGTTGGATACCCTATCAATAATTGGTATATGCGTGAATGGGCAGGAGTCGATCCTATGACAGGGAGTCCGTTGTGGTTTAAAGTGGATAACGAAACAGGACAAAAAACAGCTACCAATAATTATAATGAAGCAACACGTATTTTGCTTGAGGCATCTCCTACGCCTAAATACAATGGAGGCGTCTCCACTAGTTTTGCATGGAAAGGGTTGTCACTGAATGCAGCTTTTACTTTTGCTGCAGGAGCTAAAATATACAATGGTAGACGTGCAGGCGCCCTAGACCGCGATGCAGAGCGTCCGTCACAAC
Source organism: Prevotella sp. (assembly GCA_031263965.1). Taxonomy (GTDB): domain Bacteria; phylum Bacteroidota; class Bacteroidia; order Bacteroidales; family Dysgonomonadaceae; genus Dysgonomonas. The sequence continues at coordinate 1,980 of JAISES010000074.1, forward strand.
CGGCTATGAAACTGGCAGACGGGTGGAGCAGATGGGAAAAGCCCGGCGATATAGCCACTCACCCAAAGCTGATTGCAGGGGGTAATAACAATGCAGCAGGCGAATCGACCCGGTTTTTGGAAAGTGGAGACTACTTTAAATTGAAAACCATATCGTTGACATATAGCTTGCCTAAAAAGTGGTTGGCTCCTCTGGGTGCAAAAGGTCTTAATATCAGTATAGGAGGTGAAAATCTGTTTACTATAACTAAGTTTTCAGGACAAGATCCTGAAGTTCTGTTATCGTCAAAATATAACGGAAACACTTCTCGTGCCGACGGAGCTCAGGCCTACCCAAGTGTAAAGCGTTTCACGATGGGCTTAAACCTTAAATTTTAATTGATACAACCATTAAACAAGACAATTATGAGAATTATAAAATATGCATTAAGCGCCTTGTCACTCCTGCTTGTAACTACGGGCTGCAATTTGGATGTGAAAATGTATGATGGAATTGTAACGGAAGATTTCGATTCCCGAAATATAGGAGAATTGTCACAAGGTAGTTACCGTTTGCTGAAAAATGATAACGGATTAATCGATAATGGATACTATTTTTGGAACTTTGGTGCTGATGATTTGTCATGGAGTGGTACTTCTACAGGAGGAACATTTAAAATATATGACTATACCAGAAATATTGCCAATACTACTACCGAGTATGCATGGGAATTGGGTTACCGTACAATAGGAAATTGTAATAAAGTAATTGAAATAGCGCAAGAATTCGGTAGCAATATTACACCAGAGCAAACAGTAATGATGGGTGAAAACTATTACCTCCGTGCATTATGTTATTTCTTACTTGTTAATGAATTCGCACAGCCATATTCGAACAATCCAGCTCAAAATCCGGGTTTGCCTCTGAAATTGAATAGTGACCCGGATGATTTGCCGCCTAGCCGTTCTACAGTTGCTGAAATATACGAACAGGTAGAGACGGATCTGCTTGATGCAATTAGGTATATGACCCTTCCAGGTGACATGCAACCAAAAACGAACATTTATGCAACCAAAGAAGCGGCAGAGGCTTTATTGGCAAGGGTATATCTGTATATGGAACGTTGGAGCGATGCTCATAAATATGCAGATAACGTAATTAAATCGGGACGATTTGAGCTTATAACAAGCAATTCTTATGCTACATACCCTCAGCTTATTCCTGAAAACAATAAAGAAACTATATTTGCCGTGCGCCGTACTATCGACAAAGATGACGATAGCTATAGCCGTATGGGAGGTATGTATATACGTATCGACAATGGAGGCTGGGAAGAAATATATCCATCATCTCGTTATTTGGAATTGCTGGAGCTACATCTTAAAAGTGATGGAATGCCTAAAGATTTGCGCAGTAGATTTATTGTAAAAAGATACGTTGAGGATGGAGCCTCAGACTATTCTGTAAGCGGGTATCCGGATAAGGTCTATCAAAACTGGTGGTTTGCTTACGCTCGCAAACAGTCCGGAGATAACCCCCACTACGAATATGGAAAAGTGAAAGTTACAAAGCAAGCCAATGGTACGTACAATATTACCTCAGTTTCAGATGCAGCTCAGTTTAAAAGTTCCACAATACAATCCGAACCGTATAATCTTGGAACACGCTATTATATAGAGACAACAGGAGGTACTAAGTATATCGGACGTATTGAACCTGAAGTTTTTGATGCTGCGACTAAGCGTGGTAAAGATGCTCGCTTTTTAGTATATGCTATCAACAAATGTTCGTATCAGGAGCAGCGCCTGCATTTGTGGTCGCCGGTAATTTCCCGTCTGGCAGAAATGTATCTTATACGTGCCGAAGCCAATGCTGAATTGGGTAATACTCAACTTGCCTTGGACGATGTGAATCAGATTCGTCGCCGTGCAGGTATTCCTGATTGGACTACTACAAATATGGCAACAGCTGAAGCTGGTCAACCTAAAGATATTAAGAAAATCATAGAGGAAGAGCGTATGCTGGAACTTGCTTGGGAAGGACATCGCCGGTTTGATGTCTTCCGTCATCGCCAGACAATGAACAGAAAGTATCCGGGGGCACATACTCTAGGTTCTGCTGGAAGTCAGTTCCTTGAAGTACCCTACAACGATAAAGCAGTATGTGAATTCATTCCACAGGCACAGTACGATGCTTATCCTTATGAATTGGAGCAAAATCCATAATTAGATTAATAACTTTAAAATTACATTGACATATGAAATCATTATCATATATACTTTTAGCTTTTTTATTGATCGTAACATATGGGTGCAAAGAAGAAGATCATCCTTATGTGGGCTATATAACTGTTGGACGAGTTGTTGTGGAAGCTACTGCCGGATCAGCCACAGTAACTGCTGAGACTGATATATCGGAACCTATCACAATGGAAGTGAAGGACGACGCGGCAGAGTGGTGTACGGTATCGGCTACCGGTAAACAAATCACTGTTACTGTTCAGGCCAATTCCAGTACCGAAGGTTTTAGGACAGCAACAGTCAGCGTAAGATGCGGATACCGTGTTACGGAATTCACTGTTCTACAGAAATTTGAAGGACAGCAGTATCTTGAATATGACTGGGCCGGATGGGAAGCTAAAGGTTCGGATGTCCAGGCCTCCGATGGCGGAGGTTATGGCAGCTTATTCACGGAAGACCGTACTACTTTCTGGCATAGCCAGTACTCGCCGGCATTGACGGAACCTCTTCCGCACAGATTGGATATTGATATGAAAAAGGAACTTTCCATTGCTATGGTCAGAATAGGCCGTAGATATTATGCTCCTAATGGGAATAACTATCCTACGGTGAAAACAATGGAAGTATATACCAGTACCGACAATGTAGACTATACTAAGGTCGGTGGATTTACTTTTGCTTTACCTTGGACGGCGCCTGACGGGACAGTCGTTAATGGAAACAGCCCGCTGGTTCCCGGATATGAGGATATAATGTTACCTCAAATAACAACAGCGCGATATGTGAGGCTTGTGATCACGGAAACTAACAATACTGCCGGTACTTGTCAGGTTTCCTATTTTAAAGCATTCGAGAAGATATAAAAACAGTACTCTCGATAGTAAGTGAGGTATTCCGGAAGGAATACCTCATGTGTTTAAAATTAAAAATATTTACCATGAAGAAAGTATTATTTATTTTTTTGTTACTTATAGGGATATACTCTTGTAGCGATGACGATTCCACTCCTGTGTTGGAAATTGAAGGAAATAAGGAATTATCAATCGATCAGCAGGGCGGCAAGCATGCTGTTTATTTTAAAAGTAATTCTAAAGACATTGTCCTGACCGTAGACGAAGCCGGAGGAAACTGGTGCACGGCAGAAGTGATAGATACCAGGGTCATTATAACCGCAACATATAACCCTTTAGAGAACCTGCGGACAGCGACTATTACCGTTGCAGCCGGACAAAATACTTCTGTAATTACTGTTACTCAACAAGGTGTGGGAACTATTGCGATGGATGACAAATTGAAAATATCGGATGGAGAAGCTTCGAGCTCGGAAACCGTAAATGATAAGACCGGATTCGAAAACTCCTACGATGGCGATTTAGCTACATTTTGGCATACTAAATGGAGCGATAAGCCTCCCTATACTATTACATACAACTTGCGGGATGCCGAAAGATTAGATTACCTTATGTATTACCCTCGCACTCCTAACGGAGGGAATGGTAACTTTGGCGAAGTGGAAATATATGTATCGACCGAGGCCGCACCTGCGTTTACTAAAGTGATGACACATGACTTTGGCAGGTCGGGAAGTCCGGCTAAAGTTACGTTGCCGGCATCTGTATCAAAACCAAAAGCGGTCAGGTTCATTATTCTTTCGGGAGCTAATAACAATGCAAGTTGTTCCGAAATGGAGTTTTACTCAAAAGGTTCGGGAACCGTCGTGCCTAAAGATATCCCTCTGGGTGGAAACTCATTTGTAACAGCTTCGGAAGGATCTGGCGGAGGTAGTGTCTCCGATGCCGGATTCATATCGTGGAAATCAACAGCTACCGTTTTCAGTACGTATTTTAAGATAAACAGATCGGGAGACCTGAGGCTGTATCTTAAATACAGAGCCGATGGAGATGGTAATGTTATAGAAACAACAGTTAGAGGTCACAAGTTTGAAGTAGCCTTGCCCTTACCTAAAACACGAATGGACACAATTGTATTATTAGGTGTTATTGAAAAAGTAGACCCGGGCTATGCACAGGTCGATCTTAAAGGAGTAACCCTTAAAGGAACTACATTTGCGACAGTTACAAATTTACTCGTAAGCGGTAGCTCTACTGAAGGGATGAACTATGTGAAAGAAGGCTTTTCATATCATTTCGGCCGCAGAGGGCCTTCGGTTCATATGCGTTATACTGTTCCGGCAGGACATACGGCAGAATGGTTTTACAATGAAGTAACTGTACCGGAAGGCAACGACCATGTAGGCTCGTATTACATGGCAAATGGTTTCTCTGAAGGGTATTTCGGCATGCAGGTAAATTCCGCAACAGAAAGGCGTATCTTGTTCTCTGTGTGGAGCCCGTACGAAACAGACGATCCCAGCACCATACCGGACGAAGACAGGGTAAAACT
>JAISES010000129.1 GCA_031263965.1 Prevotella sp.
AATCCATAGCTACCCCACAGAAGGCTTATGCCTAGATGTAGCGTCGCTATATTTACAGGTAGAACCGATACCAATAAACAAAAATAGATAGTCGTAAACAGAACCAGCACGGCAAATAATAATCTGGCCACATGCCGGCCTGTCTTTCTCACTATAAATCCACCGCCAAAAGAAGCCAGGCAACCGATAGACGTCCCTACGATACCCGACATAACACCGATCTCTTTCATATTGTAGCCATAATCGACCAGCATCGGTTTCAGCATGGCCAGTACCCCTATAAGTCCGGCATAATACAGAAACAAAAATACAACTTGTTTCCAGATGCCCTTTTGCCTGAAGAAGCCTAATATGTCGTTAGATGTTGGTTTTTCCTGTTGCTTAGGGCGAATAATATCATTGTCTTTGTCTCCCTTGAAAAAGAATAAAGGAATCAATGCCAATATAACAAACAGGGCTAAAAACGGCAACAGGTTTCCCCAGCCTGCCTTATGATAAAGAAGCAATAATAATCCCCCGCCAATCATGGCTCCGGCAAAACTTCCCATCGACTGCATACTGTTAGCCAGACTTTTATCTTTTCGGCTAAAAGAAAGAACAGCAAGAGAATCGGTGACAATATCTTGTGTGGCAGACGCGACAAACGACAGTATTACAAGTCCTATGATAAGATAGGGTGTTGTCTGAAAATTGAGAAAAGAAACGGCGAGTATAATACTTGCATAGATAAGTTCGGACGAAAATATCCATCTTTTGAAATCGGTTAATCTGTGTGTCGAGCGGTCGACAACCGGTGACCAGAGAAATTTCAGTATCCAGGGAAGCTTCAATAGTTGGAGAGCGCCTATCATTTCCAGCGAAAAATTCTGTTGCCGCATTATCACGGGCAATACCGTAGAGAAGAAACTCATCGGGATCGACTGTGCGATATACAGGCAAAAAAACGTAAATAACTTTCCTCCTTTTTGAATGTTTACTCCCATGCTTAAAATTTAAGGTTCATATTTACACCGCATGTAAAAGGACGCCCCTTTTGCACAAATTCGTGTCCCATTGCAGTAAAATAATAGACGATATAATCTTTTCCCCCGATATTTTTTGCCCAAAGATCGACGGAAATACTATTCTTTACAAACGAAACCTTTCCATTAAATACTCCATAGTAAGGCTGGGAAACATCATTATTGTCGTTCCAATACAACTTTCCTGTTCCTGTATATTGCCCATGCAAAGAAATATTATCCAGCCACGATAGTCCGGTGTTTATCCTATAACCTGCGCCGAACGAAACTGTATTCCGGGGAACCATCGGCAGGTAGTTATGGCTGTAGTCTGTTTTTGCATTTACTTTATAGTCTTTGAATTTCGCATTCGTATATCCATAAGAAAACTGAAAGTTTAAGTTCTTCAATGGATTTAGCTGCGTTGAAAATTCGAGGCCTTTACTGGCAGATTTTCCGGCATTGCGGAGCAAGAAACCTTGTCCCGATGGTTTAGTCTGAGATATTTGCTGATTTTTCCAATCTATATAAAAAAATGCCAGATCGAAAGATAACAGCTTATTGAAAAGGCTCGACTTAACCCCGAGATCGTAGCACCAACTGTATTCCGGTTCGAACGTCCGGTCTTTATCATCGTCTGCGGTTGTATTAAAACCTCCCGTTTTATAACCTCTGGAAACAGAAAAGTAGCCTGATCCGTCATATCCGAACGTATATTGAAGCGAAGCCTTCGGTATTAATTGCGAAAAAGACGTTCTGTCTTTAACGACCGGATATACGATCGGGTCTTTGTCCTTGATCAATGTTGTACGTCCTAAGGCATTCCTTGTTTTTTCAAAATCGTAACGAATGCCAAGAACTAAAGATAAACCCGGGTCTGCAATATTTCTGAAAGTAGACTGATGGTATATGGCAAAACCTCCGGTAGGATTATGGACATCCTGAACGGAGTCTTTTGCCAGTTTGTTATAATTCACATCATTGCTCTGGGCATAGTTTTGGTGAAATCCGAATACGCCGAATTGCCATTGATATTTTGCGTCTTCTTTTATCGACTTTATATTAAACTCCTGCGAATACATTTGTTGTCGCTGGAAAAAGTCTACATAATATATGCTTTCGGGCGAAAAGTCCTGGTCGAGTCCCTGTTTTCCGTCATAAAACTGAAAAGATGTTTGCGAACCCAATTTAAAATTATCTGTTACATATTCTATGTTCAACCCATTGCCCGACATATTACGCCGATAGAAACTATGGGCATTGTACTCTATATCTTTAGCCGTTTCCGTTGCTTTATCATATACCCTGTACGGATAACCATCCTGATCGGAATATTCATATGCGAAAATCAGATTTGCCGTCAGACGGGGCAATATGCGCCAACTCAGACGGGCGCGTGTAGACAGGGCATCGATAGGATCGGCTCTTTTTCCTGTATATTTGTTCTGAAAATATCCTCCGGAATGCATATAATTACCCGATAACGAATATCCTATCTTCTGATTATCCGATGCTCCATAAAGAGAAACGCCACTCTGATAAGTGTTATAATTTCCTGCCGAAAGATTTACATTGGTCCCTTTATAGTTGAATGGGGACTTCGTGTATACATTCATAATTCCGCCCATCGTATTTCGTCCGTATATGGTTCCTTGCGGTCCCCGAAGCACTTCTATCCTCTCCACATCATGGATGTTAAAATCAAATGTAGACCGGTCAAAATAAGGAACTCCATCGACATACAAACCCACAGACGGCGCGTTTTTAGCGGCTCCTATACCCCGTATATAAACAGGCGAAGTCATTTTAGAACCATAATCGGGAATAAACAGGTTAGGTACAAATGCCGAAACTTCTTTGATATTTGACAGGTTGTTTTCCCTGATCGTAGCCTCTGAAATCAGGCTCGCAGAAACCGGTTGTAAGGAAAGATTACGATTTTGCTTGAACGCTTCGATAACGACTTCGTTAGCCGTATACCTGAGAATAACAGAATCTTCTTCCATTGGCGATGAATCCTGAGCATTTACTTTCGGAGCAAGAAGAAACAATAAAGCCATTAACGGAAAGAACCTGTTTTTGCCCATATATAAATATTCCTGTATTATGTGATAGATAGTTTTTAGTCTACGTGCAAAAATATAGATTCCGCCCCAAGAAATCAATCACTAGATGTAGTGATTGATTTCTGTTAAGTAATCAATAAAAATGAATGGCGTGTTTATATGTTCTTTTCTCTCGTCATTGCGAGCCTGAAACAACGGCATAGCGAAGCGGAGCCAAAGGCGAAGCAATCCGGAAATTGGCGGTTAGCGGTAGGGGCAGCCCTTTGTGACTGCCCGAAAAAATACAGATAGATTGCTTCGGATAAATCCTCGCAATGACGTAAAGACCAGTGCCGGACGTCATTGCGCAAACAATGAAGCAATCTTATTAAAGAATACCGGTCAGTGGTTTGATTAAGTTTAAGAAATATGTTCTATAAAGATAACAAAAAAGGAACCTGTCATTCCGTGCCCGACACGCAATTAGTCATAGCCGGAAAATTTTATTCTTTTGCGTATTTCTGATCCAGCTTATCGGCTCTTTTTCCGCTCTCGGGATGAGTAGAAAAAAGTTGTCTCATTTTGCTTTTATCAATGCCTGCATCATCCTGAAGCTTTTGAATAACGCGTAATCCCGAGGCCATAGACTTAGCATCTTTTCCACATTTCTTCAACAATTCATAACCATAATCATCCGCCGCATATTCTGCTTTTTGAGAGAACTGCGCGCCGGCTAATGCTTCACCGAGCTCGCCCAGTTGGGAGTCGGTCAATGCGGCAGCGGTTCCACCAGTAGAGCCGACTGCATCTTTGAGAGCTGAGGTAAGCAATGCTTTTTTGAATGCATCTTTAGAATCCTTATTTACAATATGTCCGATTTCGTGTCCGATAATACCCAGTATTTCGTCATCAGTCATCAATTCCATAAGTCCTGCAAAAACACGGATACTGCCGTTTGCACAAGCAAAAGCATTTTGATCTACAACAAAATAAGCTTTGATATCCAGGCTTTTTCTTTCGCTTGCGGGAATACTTTCCACTATTTTAGCAAGACGATCCGCAAAGCCCTTTCTCTTAGGCCCTTCATCTGTAGTTTCGCATACAGGATTATTTTTATCCATCCAGTCGATATACTCTTGACAATATTGTGCTATCTCTGCATCAGTCAAAGTAAAAGCCTTTGCTGTCTTCTTTACAGCATCCAGGTGTTTAGCATTAAGTTTTCCGAATTGTGCATTTGCTGTTAAGCCGAAAGCTAATGCTAAGGTAAATAATAAAAGTAGTTTTTTCATAAAGTAATTGTTTAGTTAATATATAGATTGTCAGCTTTTTTCCAAGTGTAAAATTGGGTACCCTTTGCCTTCTCCGTCATATTCATCCCGTCCGACCTCTTTGAATCCGAAATGATAATAGAATTTCAGGGCTTGTGTATTTTGCTCGTTTACATCTACTTTCCGGGCATTCAGCTTATTTATCGCGTTATCCAGCAATAGTCTGCCTATGCCGGTTCCCCTGCTTTCATTATCTACAAAAAGCATCTCGATGCTATCGTCCGAAATGCCGAGAAATCCTTTTATTTCATTCTTTTCATTCCGGTATATATACAGGGAAACATGCTCGAAATAGATAGGTATGTGCGATTTGTAAAATTCAAAATCTTCATCTGATAAGAAATCATGAGTAGCCTTTACCGCGCTTTCCCAGATATCTATTAATACAGGATAATCTTTTTCGACAGCTGAACTAACCATAGTTATAGTTATTTAGGTTGAGAAACTGTTTGAATTTTATCGAAAAATATTATTACAGGATTTGAAAAAAAACTTCTTAGCAATTTTTTTATGCTCTTTTCCGCGTATTTTCCCCTTTTTACTTTTGGTTTAGCCCGCTAAACCTGCAAGCAAAAAGAATAAAATCCATCTGAAAATAACTATAAAAAAAATCTGCTATAA
>JAISES010000015.1 GCA_031263965.1 Prevotella sp.
AAAAGTAAAATCCCTTGGTCGGAGACCTATATATGTCTTGACCCGAGAGAAAAAATAACCGGCTCCCCTAAAATTGTGGATAAAATATTTGCAAATTAATAGAGTATATGAAAAATGAAGAATGAAAAATATTTTTCACTTATCACTTTTAGCTTTTTACTTTTTTCTGGATTGCTTCGGGCTATTGCCCTCGCAATGACGTGCAAAAGACCTTTTGACACATCCTCTATAATTTTATCAATTCCGAAAGCACTTCATACGCGATCGGACAAGTAGCAGTATTCCTGACGGTAAGTTTATATATTTGTTCAAAGTTCCTCCGGTCTGTATGCGGATATTCACGGCAAGCCTTGGGACGGGCGTCATATATCGAACAATAATTATCCGGCATGAGGAAAGGGCAGGGCATAGATTTAAAAACATAGTCTCCATCCTCATCTACCCTCAGATACAAGGACACTACCTCAGATGGCTTTATCCGCAAAGCTTTTGCCATACGCTCTATATCCTTATCATATAGGGCCGGTCCAAGACTCCGGCAGCAATTGGCACAGGCTAAACAATCTATTTTTCCGGATATGCCGTCATGCAACCGATGGATAATCGTGTCCATCTTGCCCAAACGTTTTTTGTTCTTTTTATAATATTCAAGGAATGACGGTTTAGCTCTCTCGGCCATTAACCGCAGATTCTCATATCGTTTCATTCACTCTATCTTCAGGGCGGGTTATTTCGCCAACAAGAGGGACCCGCATTCTGATTTTTATATCTTCTTTATCGTATTTATGTCCTATCAAAAACATAAGCTTAGCCACTGCCGATTCAAATGTTGAATCGAATCCGCTTATTGCTCCGGCGCGCAGCAATTCTCTTCCCGTTTCGTACAACTGCATATTCACCATACCTATGTTGCACTGTGTGATATTCAGTATGATCACACCTCTTTTGACAGCTTCGCGTATTAAATCTAAAAACCATAGAGAAAGAGGGGCATTACCCGAGCCATAAGTTTCCAGAATAATGGCTTTCAAATTCTTCATGCCCATTATAGCTTCCACAGTCTGTTTGTCTATTCCGGGAAACAATCTTAATGAAGCAATCCTTGTATCCAACCGGTAGTGGAAACGGGTATTCTTTTCATAATCGGGCTGAATAATCATTTTTCGGTTATATCTTATTTGTATTCCCGATTTTGCCAGGCTGGGATAGTTATGTGACTTGAAAGCATTAAAGTTATCGGCATTTACCTTCGTTGCGCGATTTCCCCTCAACAGGTCATTCTGAAAAAATATACAAACCTCGGGTATAATAGGATTACCGAGAGAATCTTTATCCGCAGCGATTTCCAAGGCTGTTATCAGATTTTCCTTTGCATCTGTCCTCAATTTACCTACCGGTAGCTGCGATCCGGTTAAGACAACAGGCTTATGCAGATTTTCTATCATAAAACTGAGTGCAGAAGCTGTAAATGCCATCGTATCGGTACCATGAAGAATAACAAATCCATCGTATTTAGTATAATTGGCCTCAATGGTATGTACTATTCTTTTCCAATGTTCGGGAGTAATATCAGAAGAATCTATCACCGGATCGAAAACAATGTGGTCTATTTGGAATTTAAACCGCTGTAATTCAGGTAAATGTTTCGTTATGTGAGCAAAATCGAAAGGCTCCAACGAACCTGTCGCCGGATTTTCAACCATACCGATTGTACCACCTGTATAGATCAATAAAATATGTGCATTAACATCAATCATTGTCTTTGGGCCGGATATATGTCACCTACCGGAATGTATTCTTTATGTTTTCAGCTGCTAAAGTAGCAAAACGATTTAAACTTAGGCCTATTTCTGCGGAAATATTTTCATACACCTTACAAATAGTCACGTCGGAGGTGTCTGTTTCACAAAAAACAGAATTCAACGGGATATGTTTTACAGATTCTCGGTTAAAATGCTCTCCGAGAGAAAATTTAAACCCCGCTTTACACAACTGCTTTGTCTGTTCCGGATTTCCTCTGTATCCGTGTATAATCCAGGGGACAGCACCTTTATATTCTTTATATAATGCGATCATCTCGTCCCATGCCTTTACGCAATGGATTATAACAGGCTTTTGTACTTCAATAGCGAGTTCCGCCTGTTTCCTGAATATGACTGTCTGCTTTGCTATATCAGGACCTCGTAACTTGTCCAAACCTGCTTCACCGATAGCTACAACATCCGGATCCTCGACGTTTTTTTTCAGGAGGGTAAACAATTCATCCGATCCATCCGAAAACCATGGATGTATACCACATGAGAACCATATACCCGGATACATTTGCTTCTTTTGCTCAAAGTCCCCGGGATATGTATTCAGTATGCACTTTATATCATATCCGTTTTCTTTAGCGGATTCTATTTTATGTGTATGGATATTGTACAAATGCATAGGCAAAAGATATATCGAAAAAACGAGATAGTTTTCACATGAAAAAGAATCTCGTTGCATATTTATAATCTTTACCCCCCCCTTACCTTATCAGGTTGATAAACTCTTCTCTTGTCTTGGCTTGATTAAACACCCCTGTAAAATCGGAAGTCGTGGTCGTGGAATTCTGCTTCTCAACCCCGCGCATTTGCATGCACATGTGCTGGGCCTCTATTACCACCATTACACCCAAAGGATTAAGAGTACTCTGTATACATTCTTTTATCTGGAGAGTCATGCGCTCCTGCACTTGTAAACGCCGTGCGAAAACATCCACAACCCGGGCTATTTTACTCAAGCCTGTAATATACCCGTTCGGAATATAAGCGACATGAGCTTTACCCCAAAAAGGAAGCATATGATGTTCGCACAGGGAATAGAAGTCAATATCCTTGACAATAACCATCTGCCGGTAATCCTCTTTGAACAGAGCCTTTTTCAATATCTCTTCCGGATTTTCCCTGTAACCTTTTGTCAGGAATTGCATAGCTTTGGCCACCCGGTCGGGTGTTTTTAATAAACCTTCCCTATCGGGATCTTCTCCCAAAAGGGAAATTATTTTTTTATAATTAGCCAGCAAATCAGCCGTATTTTCGTCTCGCATTGTGAGGTTATCGGTTTGGTGGAACAACATACATTTCTTTTCCGAATGACGGGAACTGTTTCTTCAATTCCGTCAAAATCGATTGAGCGTCTTCCTTCGTTGCTATATTGATCACACGCAACCGCCAGAATGGAGAATTGAAAGCGATTGATGTTTGCAATTCCGGATAAGCATTTTTTATCTGGGCCTGCTTCGATTCAGCTTCCCTTTTGGATTGTTGCTGGTCATTTCCCATAAAAACCTGAATTTTATATCCCCCGCCTTTGATTGGGGTGGAAGAAGACCGTATCTGTCCATCCTCAATACTATCCTCCGAATTATCGTAGCGTATAGCTATACGATTCTGAATAGTCTCGTCCTGCATCACTTTTACATCTCCCTGTCCCCATTTAGTAGTATTTATATCTTCTACTATAGTTTTTTGAGCAAAGGTATGACCGGCAAAAAGACAAAAAGTGAAAAATAGATAAAACCCTTTTTTCATATTTTAAAAGTAAAAGTGTTGCGGGGATTGTTGAACCCGCAACAAATTATGCGATAACAGATCAGAAACCTTCTATAACCGGAATAAACTTCTCTACATCGAGAGATGCCCCGCCTATAAGGCCGCCGTCAATATCAGGACATGCAAAGAGTTCTTTTGCATTTCCTCCGTTAGCGCTGCCTCCATACAGAATAGACGTATTGTCTGCTACTTCCTTACCATATTTGCCGGCAATAGTCTGACGGATAAACGCATGCATTTCCTGTGCCTGTTCCGAAGTAGCGGTAAGGCCTGTACCTATAGCCCAAACCGGTTCGTATGCGATAACTATTTTAGAGAAATCTCCGGCCGAAAGATTGAATAAAGCTTCAACAGTCTGTCTCTTAACAACTTCGAAATGCACGTTCTTTTCTCTTTCGTCTTTCGTTTCGCCGATACAGAAAATAGGACTCAGACCATTAGCCAAAGCCAGCAATACTTTTTCTTTCAAAACAGCATCTGTTTCTCCATAATATGTGCGGCGTTCAGAGTGTCCCAGTATAACATATTTAGCGCCTGTAGACGCCACCATAGCGGCAGATACTTCACCGGTATAAGCGCCGGAAGCCTTGTCCGCGCAATTTTGAGCAGCCACTGCAAGTTTTGTGGCGGAAGCTACACCAGCCAAATGAACAAACGGAGTGCCGATCACCACTTCGCATTTCAGTGTTTTACCGGCCAGCGCTGTTTCCAGGTCTTTAGCAAAAGCTACACCTTCCTGAAGGTTCTTATTCATTTTCCAGTTTCCTGCGACAATATTTTTTCTCATAATTCAAAAGTAGTTTATTATATAATTTATATTTTAATATTTCATATTTCTGTAAATAAATTACAAATATTATTTGGCTAACCACAATATATATTTTTAACCACGGAGTCACACAGAGTTTATTTTCACGGAGTTACACCGTGTACTCCGTGATTTTTTCACTCTGTGAAACTATGCGTTTAATTTGCTGTAAATGAAAGCCTTATACATTTATTCTATATAATGTTTAATATTTATTCATTGCCGTCTTTACTTTCTATTTCGGCAATAGCCTTTTTCTGTTTCCTATAAAAGAGAAAGTCCAATCCTTTGAGAAGAAGTAATGGTAATAGAAATAT
>JAISES010000155.1 GCA_031263965.1 Prevotella sp.
CTATAGCAAACGACATAAATAACTGTGTTTGACAATTAAGATATAGGGACGTATAATACGCATATGGAGGGTTTTCTTATGCCAATGCGTAAATACGTCACCGATCCGAAGAAATTGCTTTCGGAAGGCCAGCTCATAGTAAATTCGACCGACGATGCCAAATACCAGCACAAGGTTGAAATGGTCAACTTGGTTTTAGCTGGACTTACCCCCTCGTTCCTAAGCGAGCACACTGCCGACAGCAAGAACGCTGTGACGCTATGGGTAAAAAAAGCGGACGAGCAGGGCTTCGATTCGTTGAGGGCCAAGAAGCAAGCTGGCAGGCCAGCCAAACTCAGCGCAAGCGATCTTGAGGAAATCAAAACGCTGCTAACGAGGGACTCGCCGAAAGAAAGCGGCTATAATGTGTGGGACGGGATAAGCCTCTCGGACTACATCTCTAAAACGTATTCGGTCGGGCTGGGCGTCCGCCAGTGCCAGCGTTTGCTGCACAGCCTTGGGTTCTCGCTTGTCCGCCCGCAGACATTCCCGTGCAAAGGCAACGAGGACACTCCCGAACGTGGCGAATTCAAAAAAAACTGAACGAGCTGGCGGCAACCAAAGATGCCACCGTGGTTTATCAAGACGAGGTTCATTTTCAAGTCGCCACCTCCGTCACAAGGAAATGGGTGCCAAAAGGGTCAAAACCGAAAGTGAAATCCGCTTCGGCAAAGAAAAATGCGGCATACAGTGGATATGTTGTTCCAACGACCGGGGAATTGATCGTCACAAAGCCGGGGTGGTTCAATTACGAAACGGTAATACAGTCCCTCCGCGATTTCATTTGCGCGTACCCCACGCCCGACGGGCACAAAATATACATGGTGCTTGACAATGCGCCTTGGCATAAGAAAGCGGTTAGGCTCGTTCAGCGAGAAGCGCGGGAGGAGTATGCAGACATTAGGGACAAAATGGTGTTGGTCTCGCTCCCGCCGTATTCTCCAGACTTAAATCCTATTGAGCAATGCTGGCGCATAACCAGAAGAGAGGTGACGCACAACACATATTTCCCGACAATAGAAAATCTCGAAAACACACTTGACAACTACTTCGCGCTACACCGACAACCAAACAGTAAATTTGCTGCCCTGTGTAGCTTTAAGCACAAATGTTAATGTCGTTTACTATAAATATCCACTGAAGCATTTCGCTGAGAGCATATGCGTTTTGGTTAAAATCTAATTTTTGGTCTTTGAAAAAATTTATAATATTTTTATCACAAAACTTATTTATGCCATATGCCAAAACAGAAGTATCTCTATAGTCGTTAGTGGCTTTAGAGTTAGATGACAGAAAACGATTAGTATAGCCTTTTATTTTAGGGTTTGTAGGTTTCTTTCCAAATGAAAAGGAAAAGTCATCCTCATCGGCATTATTTTTAAAAACTGTCCATATGACATCTTGACTCTTAGCCTTTTTAACATACTCAAGATAGTTTCTTATGTTATTTAATAGCTGCATTTTTTGAGATTTTTGATGTTTCCTTTGCCAATTTGCAGATAGGCTATACCATGAATTTCCAAGGTCGTTTAGTTTGCCTTCATATATATTGATAAGGTTTTTATTCTTTTGCCTGAAATCAGAATCAGACACATACTCGGAAAATCTATACCCTTCGTCGCTTTGTACCACGCTCATCAGTTGGTAATTGAACCCGTAAAGGTCGAAATAACATTTTAGGAATGAAGATTCAAACCGATAGGTCAATACAAAAATATTATCAAACACCTGCAACACTTTGGGCGGGAAATGCCACATCAACACATTTCCGTTGATGTAAAGAAGCGCATGATGTTTCGTACAATTAATGAACGTAGGAAAGTTATGGTCTTCATACTCCTTATCGTTCCAGCTTACAATTTTAGTCTTTTCGTCTACTATAATTTGATTATTGTCAATCCATTGCGCTATTGTGCCCTTTTGAACCTGCTCAGATTTATCAACGACACTATTGAACTTCTGAATCACGTCTAATGCTTCGTCTATGATTAAGGTGTATCCTTTCGCATGAATCGTATTGATATCGTCCTCCGTAAAGCGCAGAAACAACTGATGTGTTTCAACGATATTTTCTCCAGCGTCCAGCAAATCTAAAAAGTTTTGCTTCTTGGTTTTTGCATCCCTTTGAGGCGCTTTCGCGTTTCTTTGAGATAGCTGCTTTGTAATGTCTTCTACCGTTTTTATAAGCGGGGAAATGTAGATAAATGGTATTTCAGGATGTGCGTTAAGGTAGCTTATCATTGCGGTGGTTTTTCCTTCCCCGCAAGGCGCGTCGATCACTGTGATAGTGTCTATCATTTTATTCCTCCAAACATTTTTATAATATTTTCTGCTTTTTATTGACCATTTAGAAAATATGTGGTACTATATTTAAAAAAAGAGATGGGAAAATACAGTAGTGTTTCTGAGTTCTCTCATATAGTATCACATATCATCTAGGTTGTCAACATAATTATGAATATTTTCTATGTTTCAGGAGACACGTTATGGATCCAGTTTTATATTGTCGGATAAAATATTTATGCGAAAAAAATGATGTTACACCATACAGGCTTGAAGAAAAAATAAATCTTGGCAATGGAATCATATCGAAGTGGAAAAATGGCAGTTCTCCATCCGTCGATAAGGTCATAAAAGTTGCGAATTTTTTTAACGTTTCCACTGATTATTTGCTTGGTATTTCAGATGTAGAAACCTCTGTCGAAGATATAATCGAAGATAAGAATATTATTGCGCTCCAACGTGCCCGTGAAAAAATGACCCCCAAGGACAGAGTTGTCATGATGCAAATGTTAAGGCTTGGATTTGACTACGCCTTTGATGACTCCGACACACACGAAGGATAACCGATGAGGAAGATCATAGCTTGTACCG
>JAISES010000190.1 GCA_031263965.1 Prevotella sp.
AACAGTGAGCAGTTAACAGTGAACAAAAATGATTTGATGACTGATAACTGATGACTGATGACTGTCAATCAGTGGTATTGAGTATTGTTCAAAAACTTTTTCAGCAACATTGTTAACTGTTAACCGTTAACTGAAAAGAGCTTACAGCAGCGGGTCTGTTCAGGATTTACACCTGATTCCCTTTTCATCACTTTTCCGAAGATGCGGAATTATGACACCAAAATCTGGATGCAAAGATATTGATAATTTTAATATAAAAGGTTAAAACATTTTTGAAAAGTTAATATTACGAATTTTCAATTGATGCAAGTTAGCATCCGGTCAAAGAACTTCGGCATATCGATTGAAAATCTTGGTTCTTTGTTGAAATTCGCGCAACAAAGAGTACAGGAAACCGGTGGCTGTGTAGATTCTCTTGTTACATTCTTGCCCCGTATTTGACCCGGCTAACGGGTAAAAAACAAAGGAAACCGTTTGCAGTAAACGGTTTCCTCCTGTTTGGTTGCGGAGACCGGATTCGAACCGATGACCTCCAGGTTATGAGCCTGGCGAGCTACCACTGCTCCACCCCGCGATATTGTGAGTGCAAAAGTATGCAAATTACACTAACGCTCCAAATAAAAATACACTATTATCACAAATATTTTCATCAGCAAACCCCTATCTGCTGCTAAATAGACACTTACCGACTACCATGTATAGCTAAGCCCAAGCCCTACTGTCTCGTTATATTGGAAATATCCCCATTTTCCTTTCTTATCGGGGGATACACCATCATCATACCGTAAATAAAAATAAAGGGATGCTGATAAGAACCGGTTCAGATTCATCGTAAATTTATTCTCAGCCTCAAAAATGGCTTTTTCATAATTGGTAAAATACATTATGCGGCTGGTAAATTTACTAAATCGATTAAAGCCATATGATATATTTGCATTTACGGTAGAACCGAAATCAAGCAACGCTTTCTTTCCATTCTCTACACCGTACCTCGTTTCATCAACAAGAGTATCAGTCACCAAAGTATAATTTATAGAAGCAGGCGATAGTTCCAATGATAGATCAAAGCGTTTGTATTTATCTTTTTTAGAGATTTTTTCAAGGCTGTATTTCATACCTATACCGGCATTTACCTTCAGTGGAGAAAGAAAAGACCTTACCATGGACTCACTATTTACAGGATAGCCGTGAAATAAAGGCGTCTCAATTTTCAGATTCACATTATATGCCCATTTTTTGAAAGCCGTCAGGCCAAGCGTACTGGTATTGCGTATGTAATCATCAATGATACTTAATTTATGATACTCATCGGCAGGAGTACGCTGCATATTCAACTTCCACTCAAACGTATTTTCGAATATTATTTTATTTTTCTTATACTTTTGATATAGCTTATGATAGTTTATCACACTAAAATTACTATTGCCTCCTTTATGCCAATTGTCTGATATATCATTTTGGTTAATCTGCAACGAATGCTCCCCGTTAAAAAGCCAATAGACCGGCTTTATATATACCTTTTCGACTTCGGGCTTAGAAATAGAAATAGCATCATCTGTAGTAAGCAGTTCTTTAAACACATTCTTTTTTTCTACTACAGCAGTCTCTTTTAACTTTTCGGAATCCACAAAGTCAGAAGTACTTATCCGTATCCGCTGAGGATTATTTGTTATGTAATATTTCCTCATATCCCGTATATGCTGTATTCTATCCAGTTCCGGAGCAAACGTACTTTCTCTCGGGATTAGGTGAAACTCTTCTGTCGGGTCTGATTTCCCGGGTAGAAAGTCCAAATTATCCGGCAACATTTTACCATCGAATATTACAGGAAGAAACACAGGATCTAAAATAACCGTATCTCTGAAAGTCACATTTTCTGCAAACGGTGTCCAATTACTTTCCAAAACAAGTAATCCAAGCTTATTCCTTTGAGGTAAGAAACTCTCAGCATTCAATTGATTGGCATACGCTGTATCTATCTTTAGCGGTGCGGAAAAACCCGTCGAAATATTCTTGGAAGAAGCGTCTCTAAGTCGTTTGTTTAAATTTGTTATATTATTTAATAAACTATCTTTTTTCAGATTCGTATTGCCTCTATCCTGGGCATTTGCAGAACCAAATACAAACAAAAATACAGTAAGACCGAGACAGAACTTATTTACACTCATTACTCTTATCTCTTTTAAGAAAAGCCGTTATTACTCATTATTCATGTTAGAAACTGTTTAAGAAGTCTTTGACAAATCCTATAATAATATTTTTCGCTAAAATTTAAACAATTTCTCTAGGTACAAATTTAATAATATAATCCTTAAATTAAATTTTAAATTTCATTAATAAGCTTAACATTAGTCCGAAAACAAGCAATCCGGGTCAATTATTGAATATTTTCATATAATTTTGTATTTCATTATGATCAAAAATAACCGATGAATACATTTGGAAATATTTTCAGGCTAACCTCATACGGGGAATCTCACGGGGCTGCCGTAGGCGGTGTCATAGATGGTTGTCCTGCCGGAATAACAATAGATACAGACTTTGTACAAAGTGAATTAAACAGAAGAAAACCGGGGCAATCTAAAATAACAACTCCCCGCAAAGAAGCCGATGAAGTAGAATTCCTGTCGGGGATATATGAAGGACAAACCACCGGAACGCCAATTGGATTCATCATCCGCAACAACAACCAGCATTCTTCGGATTACGATAATCTAAAAAACGTTTATCGTCCATCCCACGCCGATTATACATATTCTCAAAAATACGGCATCCGCGATCACAGAGGCGGGGGGCGGTCTTCTGCACGCGAAACGATAGCCCGGTGCGTTGGCGGAGCAATAGCTAAGCTGGCTCTTAAACAATCGGGTATAGAAATAACAGCGTACACTTCGCAAGTGGGGCATGTTAAATTGGAAAAGGCCTGTACAGAGTACGATTTATCATTGATAGAATCGACACCCGTACGTTGTCCCGATCCCGAAAAATCTGCTGAGATGATAAGTCTTATCGAAGAAGTTAAATCTAAAGGAGATACAATCGGGGGCGTTATCACATGTGTGGTCAGGAATGCTCCCGTAGGGCTGGGGGAACCGGTCTTTGGTAAACTGCATGCAGCCTTAGGCGGTGCCATGTTAGGCATAAATGCGGTGAAAGGGTTCGAATATGGAGACGGATTTGATGTCAGCCATAGAGGTTCGGAGGTGAACGATGTATTCTATAATGATAATGGGACTATTAAAACCCGCACGAATCACTCAGGAGGAATACAAGGCGGCATATCCAATGGGCAAGATATTTATTTTCGCGTAGCATTCAAACCTGTTGCAACAATCCTGATGCACCAGGATACAGTAAACGTTCAGGGAGGGCAAGTAGATCTGAAAGCCGGCGGACGTCACGATGCCTGTGTATTACCCCGCGCAGTACCAATAGTAGAAGCAATGGCTGCAATGACCATACTGGATTATTATCTATTGAGCAGAATAAACGAAACATTTTAGAAACAGTTTCAAATATTCTTCTGATATTTTGCATATGTTTCACCTTTTTTTTATTTCTTTGTTATGACACAATAATAGGGAAATGATTAAATATTTGTACATAGCCTTGGGGTTAATTACTTTAACCTTGGGATTGGTAGGTATAGTTACACCCGGTTTACCTACAACTCCTTTTATTTTACTTACAGGCGTCCTTTTCGCTAAAGGTTCGCCCCGTCTCCATCAGAAATTGTTAGACAACAGACTAACAGGAAAATACATCC
>JAISES010000243.1 GCA_031263965.1 Prevotella sp.
AACGGACACAGCTCTATCAAATATGCTATTGAGCTGTACGCTAATAATTTCAAAGAACTATTGGGGTTAATAAACTCAAAAATAATTAAATATAAAAGAACTTAACAGCCCTGCCTTTCTTTGGGGGGACTTGATAAATCATAATTATAAATATAAAAATACTCTCTGGATTCCTCCCTTTTGGGGAGGTAAGGAGGGGCTCTTAAATAATGAAAGTATTAATAGCAACAGACAAACCATTTGCAGCCGAAGCTGTCAGCGGGATTAGGGAAGTAATAGAGAAAGCCGGATTCGAACTGGTATTGCTCGAAAAATATACGGAGAAAAAGCAGTTATTGGATGCCGTAGCTAATGTAGAAGCTGCTATTATCCGTAGCGATATTTTCGATAAGGAAGTACTGGACGCAGCAAAGAATATGAAAATTGTTGTACGTGCAGGGGCCGGTTTTGATAATATCGCCCTGGATGCCGCAACAGCAAATAATATTTGTGTAATGAACACTCCGGGACAGAATGCCAATGCTGTGGCGGAACTTGCTCTTGGCATGGCTGTATACGCAGTGCGTAACTTGTATAATGGTACATCCGGAACCGAGTTGTATGGAAAGAAACTAGGCATTCATGCCTACGGAAACGTAGGGCGTAATGTATCCCGTATCGCCAAAGGTTTTGGAATGGAAGTTTATGCTTACGATCCGTTCCTGCCTAAAGAGGCTATTGAGAAGGAAGGGGTTAAGACAGTGGATTCGGTTGAAGATTTGTATACTACCTGCCAGGTAGTGTCATTGCATATTCCTGCAACGGCCGAAACAAAGAACTCCATCAATTATGCCTTATTGAGTAAGATGCCGAAGAATGCTTTGCTTATCAACACAGCCCGCAAAGAGGTCATCGATGAAGCTGAAATAGTGAAGTTGATGGAAGACCGTAAAGATTTCAAATATGTGACTGATATTATGCCGGGCAATCATGCCGGGATGCTGGAAAAATTCGGGGGAAGATATTTTTCCACACCGAAAAAAATGGGAGCGCAGACATCTGAAGCAAACATAAATGCCGGTATTGCTGCGGCTAACCAGATTGTAGATTTCATTAAAAATGGCAATCAACGTTTCAGGGTGAATAAATAACCGAATGAAATATCCGGTATAAAATACCCCTATGGTAATTCGTCGGGGTATTTTTTTATTTCATATTATTTTATCGTTCAATTTCTTGCGTCATTGCGAGGGTTTACCCGAAGCAATCCAGTTACTTCCTTCCGGATTGCTTCGCCTTTCAGGCTCGCAATGACGGGAAAGTCATAAAGCATTTTTGAAAAAAAGAACAAGAATACGGAATGATACTGTTTTCCGGTATTGCGTAACATCTGTTAATTGTACTTGCTATTGAGGTAAAGATCGACGCTGCTCGAAATAAAGACTTTGCCAAATATGCCGAACCCTATGATATGGGTGTCGTTATCCCATGCAACATTTGTAGTAGAAAAAAAGAGATAGTTTGTAGAATTGACGGACCTGATTATCGTTTGGTCTACAAATGGATTCCCTTGCATTAAACTTAGTGCGCTTCCGGAATAATTCCGTATATAATTATCAAACTTAGCCTTTACCGCATTCTGATGTTTTTCCTGAGAAGGATTTGTCAGAACGGCAATAATCGCGATCAAAAGAAATACATACTTCTTTTTGAACCTGTGCTGATTCCTCCGTTTATATAATTCTGCGTATTTATCTACTTCCATAACTCATTTCCTCTTCGTCTGAATTCGGCACATATTATTGCTGTGGCTATGGCTACGTTCAACGATTCCGATGTCTGTAGCCCTGCCGGATAATTTGGTATATATAGTTTTCTGCTGATGAGTTTTTCTATTTCGGGACGTATGCCATTTCCTTCGTTTCCCATAACTATAATCCCGTGTGGGGTTGTCTCTTGTTCGTACATGTTTTTACCATCAAGAAAAGTGCCGTATACAGGCATATCTTTATTTTTATTCAGAAAACCGGCTAAGCCGACATAATGTACATTTACGCGGATTAAGGCTCCCATGGTCGCCTGCACTACTTTAGGGTTGTATATATCGGCTGTGTCGTGCGAGCAAAATATATTTCTTATCCCGTACCAATCGGCTAGCCTGACTATTGTTCCCATATTTCCCGGATCTTGTATTCCGTCCAAGGCTAAGACTAGTTGTCCTTCTATATCTTCTACGTCATCTCTTTTCGGCTGAACGAAGATTCCCAGGGCTTGTTGCGGGTTTTGAAGAAAACTGGCATGTGCCAGTTGGCTATCATTAACCTCTATTACTTCGTCTATATCACTTATATCTGTTGCCGCCAGAAAAGAGGGGGTTGCCACCAGTATCCGGCACTTGAGATGAGGCAGGAGGTCGCATACCAGCTTATTCCCTTCAGCTACGAACGTGCCGTATTCCGAACGGTATTTTTTATCTTTTAGCGAACGTATATATTTCAGTTTATTTTTGCTTAAACTCATAAATTTTTATTTATTACTCATAACTTCAAGTCTGTTACATCCAGAGTCTAAGAAATAGTTTCTGAGGTTTCAAATGGCTGTATGATGAAGTTTCATTCTTTTGTTTTTGATTATCCGTTCTTTTTACAACAAAACTACAAAAAGAAACAATTAAAACCCTAAATTTGCCGTTCATTTGATATATAGTTTTCTGTTAGTGCGTTTTCAATGAAGAGTAAATCAGTCGTTTTTTTTGTAATTATAATATTTTGCGTTGTTCTGGTACAGTCGTGTAGTACTACGAAATTTGTACCCGACGGCGAGTATCTGCTTGCCACCGCTACCGTAAAAAGCGATAAGGAAGTTATTCCTGTAATGGAAATGGAAACGTATATAAAGCAAAAGCCTAATTTCAAAACATTTGCTCTCTTTAAATTGCCTCTTTTTTTATATAACCTTTCAGGTAAAGATACTACTAAATGGATAAACAGAACATTGCGTAGCGGAGGTGATCCTCCTGTTATTTATGACAGTACAATGTTAGACCGGACGGTTGTTGATCTGAAACGTATGATGACAAACAAAGGCTATTTGAATGCGACGGTTACTCCTATTGTAAAATTGAATAAGAAGAAGGCAAGGGTTGTTTATGATATTAAGGCAGGTGAACCTTACCGTATCGGCAATTATAAGATAGCAGTAAGCGATACTGTGTTGCCAAAGCGAGATCTGCCCGTACCATCCGAACCATTGCATACAGGCAGGAGTAGAAGTAATCTGACGATGGATATCGACTCTGTATTGTACCGGAATACTCTGGTTCAGAAGAATTCTTTATTCGATCTTGATAAGCTGGATATGGAACGTGACAGGATAACTTCTGTTTTACGCCGTACAGGCTATTATGCCTTTAATAAAGAGTATATAGGATTCGAAGCCGATACTACGCAGGGAAACAACAAAGTCGATTTGGATCTTACCATTTATCCGTATTCGGAACGGACGCAGGCCGGCTATTTGATAGAAACGCCCCATCGTCAATATGTAATAAAAGACGTAGAATTGTTGGTCGACTATAATCCGCTTGAAGATGGCAGTATCAATGAATATGTGTCTACAAGCGTGTATGAAAGAAATGGCTATAAGATAAAATATGGCGTAAGAGGGGAGTATATCAAACCTCAGATAATATTGGATAATTGCTATGTGATACCGGGAGCCTTGTATAACGAAACTATGACCTCTCTCTCATACAGCGCCTTATCTCAGTTGCAGATGTTAAAGAATGTAAATATCAGTTATACTGTCATCTGGGAAAATGATTCTACAAAATTGCATTGTGTAATAACCTGCGTGTCGGATAAAAAGCAGGGCATATCTGCTGAAGTGGAAGGAACAAATTCGGATGGATATTTAGGGGTTGGTGCTGGATTAGGATATTTACATAGAAATATATTCAAAGGTTCTGAATTATTTAATGTTAAGCTCAGGGGTTCTTACGAAGCTATTACTCCCGATTTTGCCAATTTTGCAGATAATTATTTCGAAATAGGAGGCGAAGTATCCGTTACTTTCCCCCGTTTTATGTTCCCTTTTCTGAATAAAGATTTCAGCCGGAGTATTCATGCATCTACACAGTACAACTCCAGTTATACATTTCAGCGGCGTCCGGGTTATTTCACCAGGACAGTATTGGCTACAGGAGTTAAATATATATGGCAGGATAGAAGATTGTCGTTGAACAGGCACATATTCGACCTCATAAATGTAAGTTATATTCATTTGCCAAAGAATAGCTTAAATCAACAATTTATTAAAAAATTGACCGCTGCCGCCAGACGATATAGTTTCGAAGACCATTTTATATTAAGTACGGGTTATACTTTCTCCAGAAGCAACGTTGCCAGCCCAACCAGGCGAGGGCAACCGATATATTCCCTGAGGGCTTCCGTCGAAGCAGCGGGTAATCTGTTGGCATTAGCAGCCAGGCTGACTGGCGCAAAGGCTGATGAATTAGGATCGAAGGAGATTTTTGAAACGAACTTTGCCCAATATGCACGAGGTATAGTAGATTATAGCCGTACCTATCAGGTGGATGAGAAAAATTCAATAGCATGGCATGCCGGAGGCGGACTGATTTATCCGTATGGAAACAGTAAACAAACACCTATTCAGAAAAGGTTTTTCTCCGGTGGCGCCAATAGTGTAAGAGGGTGGGCCATCCGTGAACTCGGGCCGGGTTCATATTATTTTACGCCGTCTTCATCTGACGACAAAGATAATTTCTATTATCATTCGGGTGATATCCGTTTTGATGCCAGTATAGAATACCGGAGTAAACTGTTTTGGGTCGTGGAATTAGGCGCATTTGTCGATGCCGGAAATATCTGGACTATAAAGCCGTATGAAGATCAGCTTCGAGGGGCATTTAAGTTGAATCAGTTCTATAAAGAGATTGCTGCGGCTTGGGGATTAGGGCTGCGTTTCGATTTTGATTTTGTTCTTATACGCCTCGATGGGGGATGGAAAGCCTATGATCCATCCGGTCAGCCGGGGAAGACAAAGTGGCCGGTAAAAGAACCTTTCAAGTTCAATGAGAACTTCGCCTGGCATATTGCTGTGGGCTATCCGTTCTGATTTTGTACCTGTCGGTACTTTTGTTAAATAATCTTATCCTGTTGCCTAATTCATAAATTTGTTTTTCATTTGCACTATTACATGATTTTTTATTAATAACTTCTAAAAAATAGCCTATAGAATAAACATTACTCTTTTTATTTAAAATATAAGAGAATGGAAGAATTATTATCGATGACCGACGAGCAGTTGGTTTCCGGTTATTCTAATGGCAACAATCTTGCTTTTGATATTTTGTTGGATAGACACAAACAGGCTGTCTATACCTATATTTATTTCACTGTGCACAACAGGGAACTGGCAGAAGATATATTTCAGGAAACATTTATCAAGGCCATTGTCACCATCAAACAAGGGCGGTATACAGAAACAGGAAAGTTTCGCGCGTGGATATCGCGCATAGCTCATAATTTGATTATCGATCACTTTCGTCAGAAAAAGAATGAGAATACCGTTTCGAATGATGAGGCTACTGTCGACCTGCTGAATAATCCGTTGTTATGTGATGGAACTATTGAAGATGAAATAGTCAGATTGCAGATCACATCCGATATACGGAAGCTTATATCATTCCTTCCCGATAGTCAGCGTGAAGTGCTCGAAATGCGCTATTATCAGGACTTGAGTTTCAAGGAAATTGCAGAACAAACAGGAGTCAGCATCAATACAGCCTTGGGACGGATGCGTTATGCGATACTCAATATGCGCCGTATGGCCGAAGAATACGACATTGTGCTGACAATGTAAAATGAGGATGTATCAAAAGTAAAACTACACTATCAAAGTGTTACCCTCTTTGTCATTCTGAGTGAAACGAAGAATCTCATCCGGCAAGAAGAGATCCTTCACTCTGTTCAGGATGACAAAAAGAAACCAAAAATTACTTTTGAGACAGCATCTTACTGATGTTTTGCAAGGCTTATTTCACCACGGCGGTACATGGATGTGCCGCAGCGTTTTATTAAAGAATACCGGTTTGATTATGTTCAATTTCCCGCGTCATTGCGAACCGCTCGTG
This sequence comes from Prevotella sp., assembly GCA_031263965.1. Lineage (GTDB taxonomy): Bacteria > Bacteroidota > Bacteroidia > Bacteroidales > Dysgonomonadaceae > Dysgonomonas. The sequence goes on from JAISES010000243.1 coordinate 6,134, forward strand.
GTGAAGCAATCCAGTTGTATCTTTTCGGGCAGTCACAAAAGACTGCCCTTACCGCTAACCGGCCAATTCACGGATTGCTTCGCCCGCTGGCGCGGACATTTGTCCGTGTCCTGCCCGAAGAGCAATCCTTTTTTTGCTGCGCAACACACAGACTACAAGTTTGCGCCAGCGGGGGCTCTGAAAGAGCGAAATATATTAGCGCAGGGCAACGCTCTA
>JAISES010000257.1 GCA_031263965.1 Prevotella sp.
TTCGATATTTTGGCATTTTATTTTTTGCGTTTAAAAAATAAAAGACTACTTTTGCGCCGATTGTCAAAATAACCTTGGTTGAAGCGGCGTTTTGTGGCTTTTACAAAGTGTTCGCGATATTATTGAAAAAACGGCAATTGATAGAAAAGTCTTAATTTTAACATGAAAATATGAGTTCTTCCGCTCTTTTTTTAGTCGTTTTCTTAACGGGAATTACATTGGTGTGTGCCGGCCTTGGCATGGCGCTGCTATTGTCCCCGAAATCATTTAATCCACAAAAAGGAGAACCTTACGAATGCGGTATCCCTACCCACGGTACTTCCTGGATGCAATTCAAAGTAGGTTATTACCTGTACGCAATCTTGTACTTAATGTTCGATGTCGAGGCTATATTCTTATTCCCTTGGGCAACCGTGGTGAGGAATCTGGGTACTCAAGGCTTTTACTGTATATTATTCTTCATCTTAATACTGGGCTTAGGATTAGCTTATGCCTGGAGGAAAGGAGCATTGAAATGGAAATAAAGAACATTTATATAAAAGGTATTCCGAACGATGAATTCAAGGATAACGAATATCTTGAAAATTATCTGAAAGAGTTGAATGAGGGAGGTGTTCCTGTGGTTGTCGGCAAGCTCGACGACCTGATCAATTGGGGACGTTCAAACTCTGTTTGGCCGTTGGCTTTCGCTACCAGTTGCTGCGGTATCGAGTTTATGGCTTCTGCTGCCGCCCGTTACGACCTGGCGCGTTTTGGCATGGAGGTTACACGCAACAGTCCGCGCCAGGCCGATACAATGGTAGTAGCCGGTACAATTGTACATAAGATGGCTCCGCTGTTGAAGCGCGTATACGACCAGATGGCCGAACCGAAATACGTTGTGGCTATGGGTAGCTGTGCAATATCGGGAGGCCCGTTTGTCAATTCCTATCATGTAGTGAAGGGAATCGATGAGATTATTCCTGTAGACGTTTATGTGCCGGGTTGTCCGCCTCGTCCGGAAGCATTATTTTACGGACTGATGCAATTGCAGCGTAAAATCAAACTGGAGAGATTTGTATTCCGCGCCGGACACAAAAATATAAAGCGAGATAAGTAAGAAATTGAAATAATGGAAAATATCAAGAAGGTAATACTAGATGCTGTGCCTGATGCGGTTTTTGAAGATAAAACTCCGCTAACGGTAACCGTAGAACCTGATAAATTGCGTCGGTTGGCTAAAGCTCTTCGTTACAATGCCGGATTCCCTTTCGACTACCTTGCCATGATGACAGGTATGGATTGGGGTGAAAAACTGGGCGTTATTTATCTGTTGTCTTCATCAAAAGATCTATCGGTGAAGGTTGCCGTTAAGACGGGAACTGCCGGCAGGGAAAATCCTTTGCTGTATACAGTAACGGATCTTTGGGAGACAGCCCACTACAACGAGCGCGAAGTGTTTGCCATGTTTGGTATCCGTTTTATAAACAATCCGGACATGCGCCGGTTTTTCCTTAATTCCGATTGGGTCGGCTTTCCTTTGAGAAAAGATTATGATGCCGGTCCTATAAAAAATCCTGTATCTAAAGAAAGTAAGGATATCGTGGATATAGCTCCCCGCATTATGGAGGACGGGAATGGAAAACTAAGGGAAGAGAAAGTAAATATCTTTGAAAAAGATGATTACATTATCAATATAGGGCCCCAGCATCCATCGACACATGGCGTTATGCACTTCCGTGTGGCTCTTGACGGAGAGATCGTAAAAAAGATAGATGTTCATAGTGGTTATATCCACAGGGGGATAGAGAAGTTGAGTGAAAGCCTTACATATCCTCAGATACTGCATTTTACCGACCGTCTCGATTATCTTTCGGCCAACATCAACCGTCATGGACTGTGTATGTGCGTCGAAAAGGCTGCGGAGATAGAAGTTCCTGAGAGAGCGCAATATATCCGTACCATTATGGATGAGTTGAACCGTATCGATTCCCACCTTGTAGCCTGGGGTACGATGTGTATGGACTTGGGTTCTACTACGGCATTCATTTACGGCATGCGCGAACGCGAGGACATCCTCAAGATATTTGAAAAGAATACGGGCGGCCGCCTTATCATCAACTACAATGTGGTTGGAGGTGTTATGTTCGATATACAGTCCGACTTTCAATCCGATGTAAAAGCTTTTATTCCGGTGATGCACAAGGCATTAGTTGAATACAACAGGCTATTTACCGGAAATGTGATCGCAGTAGGCCGTATGAAAGGCCTTGGCATTCTTACGAAGGAAGATGCTGTTTCCCTTGCCGTTACCGGCCCCGCAGGCCGCGGCTCAGGGTTCTCTTGCGATATTCGTAAACATGTGCCGTATGCACTTTACGACAAAGTAGAATTTAAAGAAATTGTCAGACATAACGGAGATGCATTTGACAGGTATCTCAACCGTCTGGATGAAATAGAAGAATCCTTACGGATTATAGAACAACTCATAGATAACATTCCCGAAGGAGACTTTCTGGCTAAGACGAAAGCGGTTATCAAGTTGCCGGAAGGTGAATATTATCAGAGAGTCGAGGCAGGACGTGGAGAATTTGGGGTGTACATAAACAGTACCGGAGATAAAACTCCTTACCGTTTGAAATTCCGTTCGCCTTCTATGGCTGCGGTTTCGGCTATGCCGCTGATCTGTAAGGATGAGAAAATTTCCGACTTTATCGGCATCGGTGGTTCTATGGACTATGTGATTCCTGATATTGACCGTTAATAAGATTATTTATTCTATCAATATAACACGAATATGTTGTTAAAGTTTTCATTGGAACCTGCTCAATTAACCACATGGCTTGACACATGGTTGCACAGCAATCTGCCTGCTTGGGCTGCTCTTGCTATAGAGTTTGTACTGGTTGGGATAGCGCTGTTGACTGCTTATGCCGTATTAGCCTTGATGCTAATCTATGTGGAGCGTAAAATTACAGCATTCTTTCAGGCACGCTATGGCCCTAACCGCGTGGGTAAGTGGGGGATAATCCAGAGCGTTGCCGATATGATCAAAATATTGATCAAAGAAATAATCCATGTAAAGAAGTCTGACCGGTTCCTGTTTTTTGCAGCGCCATTCTTTATGATTGTGGCTTCTATGCTGACATTCGGGGCAATTCCATTTGGATATAAACTGCATGCAATAGACTTCAACATCGGAGTATTCTATGTTATAGCGGTATCGTCCCTCGGCATCATCGGAGTATTGCTTGCCGGATGGTCAAGTAATAACAAATACTCAATGATCGGCGCCATGCGAAGCGGTGCGCAATTTATCAGTTACGAACTTTCTGCCGGATTTGCTTTAATGACAGTGGTTGTGCTATCGGGCACGATGAGCTTTTCTAAAATTATAGAAGGACAGGCGTATATTCATCAATGGAATATTATTGCAGGGCATGTGCCGGCAATTATAGCCTTTATCATATATTTAATTTCGGGTCATGCCGAAACCAATCGCGGACCGTTCGACTTACCTGAAGCCGAATCCGAATTAACCGCCGGATACCATACAGAGTATTCAGGGTTGCAGTTCGGTTTTTTCTATCTGGCAGAATACCTGAACATGTTCATTGTTGCCTCTATAGCTACGACTGTATTTTTGGGCGGCTACAATCCGGTAATGATAAAAGGATGGGATGGCTTCAACGAAGTAATGAGTTATATTCCGTCTGTGATCTGGTTCTTCGGAAAGGCAATGTTCCTTGTTTTCCTTAGCTTGTGGGTGCGTTGGACATTCCCTCGTCTGCGTATCGACCAGTTGCTGAATCTTGAATGGAAATACTTACTGCCGGTTAATATGGTAAATATATTGTTGATGGTGGGGCTTGTTTTATTGGGTTGGACCCTGAAATAATTAATTTATAGAAAATACGACAATGAGTTCAGTATCAGAATATTTTTCAGGTTTATTTGGAGGAATCAAGTCTCTTCTTACAGGGATGAGGGTAACATGGGGTGAATTGTGGGCTAAGAAAATTACAGAGCAATATCCCGAAAACAGGGCGACCCTTGTTATTCCCGAACGTTTTCGTGGAGAGCTGACAATGCCTCATGACGGGAACAACGAGCATGCTTGTACAGCTTGTGGTATTTGTCAGATGAATTGTCCGAACGGAACAATACAAGTAATACCCAGGACTATTGAAACAGAAGAAGGTAAAAAGAAAAAAATTCTTGACCGTTATATTTACGATTTGGGAATGTGTACTTTCTGCAATCTGTGTGTAATCTCCTGTCCTTCGGATGCGATCAGGTTTGCCAATACATTCGAGAATTCCCTGTTTACCCGTAGCAAGTTGATAGAGCAGTTGAACCATGAAGGATCGAAATTACGCGAAAAGAAAAAAGAAGCTCCTGTCAGTAAACCTGCTCCTAAAGTAGAAAAGCCTGTAGAAACAGAAAGCGCTGCACAGACTCCGGTAGAAAATGTAACAACAGATACCGTGCCTGCCGCTAAAACAGGCGCTGATATTGACGAAAAAGATAAAGAATAACCCAGATTATGGCAGAACAAATTATATTTTACATTTTAGCGACTATAATCGTTTTCTCCGCCATCATGGCGGTTACAACTCAGAAGATTATTCGCTCGGCAACATTCCTGTTATTTGTACTTTTAGGGAC
>JAISES010000266.1 GCA_031263965.1 Prevotella sp.
GCCAGAAGGGCGAACCAATCAAATTCTATCTTTTTGCGCAAACACAAAGAACTGCCCCCCCCGCAACCCCGCCCACCACCCGAGCGCTCCGCCCCTCAGGCTCGCAATGACGGGAAAGAAAAATTCAAGGCTGACGCGTATAGCGGAGAATAATATTCCTGAGTCGTTCGGATTTCTAAGTACCTAAAACAAAAAGCGCATAAACCATTGATTTACACGCTTATTTGTTTTCTAAAAGTGACTCCGGCAGGATTCAAACCTGCAACCTTCTGATCCGTAGTCAGATGCTCTATTCAGTTGAGCTACGAAGCCTTTTGTTAATCGCGTGGCAAAGGTAAAACAGTTTTGCTTATTATGCAAATATATTTCGAGGCTTTTCACATATTTTTCAGGCGATATATATAATCATCTGTTTAATAGCACCATTTCCTTCCCAATTATTTTACTTTTAAAAACAGATACCCATTCCATCTTAAATACATAGACAAATTCTCACTTTATAATATTTTTTATACTTTTGCATAACGAAAGATCAGATTAAAAAATAATTACATAAATACCTATGGGAAGAGCATTTGAATACCGTAAAGCTACTAAAATGAAACGTTGGGGAAACATGGCCCGCGTATTTACAAAACTTGGCAAACAGATAACCATCGCAGTAAAAGATGGCGGACCGGAGCCGGATACCAATCCTCGCCTTCGTGTATTGATGCAACAGGCAAAAAAGGAAAATATGCCTAAGGAAAACGTCGAACGGGCTATAAAAAAAGCGATATCGAAAGATGAAGCCGACTACAAAGAAGTTGTATACGAAGGATACGGACCATTTGGCATTGCCATAGTTATAGAAACCGCAACGGATAATCCTACACGCACAGTAGCCAATGTTCGCAGTTATTTCAATAAATTCAACGGTTCTTTAGGTACATCGGGTAGCCTTGAGTTCCTGTTTGACCACAAATGCGTGTTTAAAATAGTTCCAAAGGAAGGAATTTCACTGGAGGAACTGGAACTGGAGCTAATAGACTATGGAGTAGACGAATTAGAACACGACGAAGACGACATAGTTCTATATGGCGAGTTCAAATCGTATTCTGAAATCCAGAAATACCTGGAAGAAAATGGATTTGAAATTCATAGCGCAGAATTTGAACGAATACCAAACGACCTGAAAGAGCTTACAAAGGAACAACAAGAACAAATACAAAAACTGCTGGATAAGTTCGAAGATGATGAAGACGTTCAAAACGTCTTCCACAATATGAAAGAAGATATCGAAGAATAAAAATATAAGAGGCTGTGTCAAAATCCTTTATACACAGCCTCTTTATTGTTTATTTCACTCCGGTTACTCTCTCCTACCCTATCATCTCCAACAATTGAAGCATGGCAAGGTTAGAAGCCCTTGTTATATTGGCCTCCCGATACTTTCCTACCTGATACTTCCTAACCATATGTGAATCTTTACAAGTAGTACATATCCAAACTGTTCCTACCGGTTTTTCCTCAGTACCGCCATCAGGCCCTGCAATTCCTGTAGTTGAGATAGAACAGTCTACATTCAGTATGCGTTGAGCGCCTTTAGCCATCTCTACAGCCACAATTTCACTAACAGCCCCATGTTGAGCCAATGCACTTTCCTGCACATGAAGGATATTTATTTTTTCTTCATTCGCATATGAAACAACCGAACCTTTAAAGTAGTGCGACGATCCGGGGATTGAAGTAACCAGACGCGCAATATTACCGCCGGTACAACTTTCAGCCGTACCAATAGTCAAACCTTTCTCAAAAAGGCGTTCGCCTAACAGCTTTTCTACAGTAACATCCTTTTCTACAAGAATTGCATCTCCCAGCAAATTTTTCAGTTTACGTTCCTGGGCTTCCAATTCCGGTAAACGATGTTCTCCCCGAACGAAAAGGCGAAGTTTAACCAATCCCGGCGAAGGAAGATATGCCAATCCGAAGCCTTCCGGTAAATCATCTTCAAATCCGGTAAGATGTACCGCCAATCCGGATTCAGTATATCCTTTTACCACAAATACCCTTTTCAGGTATGCTTCCGGATCGTACTTTTCCCGCAAGCGGGGAAGTATATCGTTCTCCATCACATATCTCATTTCGTAAGGTACTCCCGGCATCGAAACCAGAACCTTGTCTTTATGATCGAACCATGTAACAGGGGCTGTCCCCACCTTATTCTGAACCACCGTACACCTTTCAGGCACATATGCCTGATTACGGGTAAGTTCGTTGAGAGTAGTAAAATGCGATATTACATTGGATATATTGTCAAGAACCGAGTCGTCAAAAACAAGAGTAGTATTGAAATACTCGCACAAGGTTTTCTTCGTTATATCATCTTTCGTCGGCCCTAAACCTCCTGTCATCAATATTACATCGACACGCTCAAACAGGTCATCTATCGTATCTTTGATTTGTTGGGCGTTATCGCCTATCGACTGCATTTCTTCAACCTCAAATCCGCTCAGTGTAAGTTTGTGAGCCATCCATGCTGAATTTGTATCCACTATCTGGCCAATGAGTATTTCATCACCGATTGTCACTATAGCTGCTTTCATTATTTCATTATTTAACTTTTAATACCTGAGACAAAGGTAAGCAGTTAATTTCCTTTCATCAATAAAAAACTCCGACTGTTTAAGCCGGAGTTTTTTACATGTAAATATTTCTGATTTATTTAAAATAAGCGGCATCCAAATATGAGAACTGAGGCTGATCGGCTTTACGCATCCTAAGACTAATAATATCCCACTGAGTAGGCCAACCTCCGAATGTAGCTCCGATTCTGACTATTTTTACAGGATGAGAACCTTTAGCCAACGCTACAGATTTATCGCTGCGGGAAAATCTCCGTGCTGTACCTTTATTGTCTTTCTCATTAGATATTAACAGCTTACCATCTATCCAGAACTCAGCATCCGTATTAAAGTAATATACTCCATCTTCAGGAATATTGATATAACCGGTAAGCACTGTCGAGCAGAAATTTTCAGGATATACTTCCTTATAATTCATTATTCTGTATTTTGAATCATGAGGCGCAGCTACTTGTTCTGTCTCATCCGGAGTTTTGCCATCCAGATCCGCCACGTTCAAGAAACTTCCTTTATAATATTCGGCTTTCAGTCCGGGTTGCGCACCTTCTTCCCTATCCACGGCTGGCGCATAGGTTTGTTTTTCGATAGTAATTGTACGAACAGGCCCCATTTTTCCTGATAATAACACAGAGCGTATTTTTAAAGTTGTATTCTCTGTGAATGTCAATGCATCTTTATATTCTTGCGACTCGATCTGAGGTTCGCTACCATCTGTCGTATATACCATTTTTACAGGTTCGCTGGTTTTAAACTCTAAAGTAGCGTTACCGGTAAATGCCACGAAGTTGCATGAAGGCGGAACAGTAATAGAATCGTCTGCCCAATTGGCCACTTTGGCAAAGCCCTTATCTTCCGGTATTGGAATATAATAATTAATACCATGCATATCCAGACGCACACGTTGATTTTCGATGCGGCGTTCAAAATCTTTATAGTCCTTCTTTTCTTTAGGAGTCCATGTCAATTCAGCCAAAGCGATTACACGCGGGTAGATATCATGTTCCATATCGTCTCCGTTGTATTTATATTCATTCCATACATTTGTCTGAGCGCCTAAAATATGTTGTTTTTTATCTTCTGCGATCTTTTCCGGAACGGGTTCATAACCATATACCTTTTCGAGCGTAAGTAATCCGCCGATAGTAACAGGAAGAAGTTTAGAGTCTCCCTGATATTTGTCTAAGTACATCCAGTTTCCGGGAGTCATTATCACATCGTGCCCCATATTGGCAGATGCAATACCACCTTCTTCTCCGCGCCAACTCATTACTGTTGCCGATGGAGCTAATCCTCCTTCGAGTATTTCGTCCCAGCCTATCATTTTCTTATTATGCTTCAATAAGAATTTCTCGATGCGCTGTACAAAATAGCTCTGGAGTTTTCCTTCTGCGCTGTGGTCTTTATCGGCTTTCAGCCCAAGTTCTTTTATACGGGCCTGGCATTTGGGACAAACCTCCCATCTGTCTTTAGGAGCCTCATCACCACCAATATGTATATAATCACTCTCGAACAAAGGCATCACCTCGGAAAATACATCTTCCAGGAACAGGAATACGCTGTCATTTCCGGCGCAAAACACATCGGTAGAAACTCCCCAGCAATTTCTCACTTCAATAGGTTTACCTGTACATGACAATTCAGGATACGCATGCAAAGCAGCGACAGCATGCCCCGGCAGCTCTATTTCAGGAATCACTTCGATGAAACGCTCTTTCGCATATGCTACAATATCTTTAACCTGTTCTTGTGTATAGTAGTAAGGTCCATATTTGTTCCCTTCGCCCTCTGTACGCACAGAACTCATTTCCATAAGTTTCGGGTATTTTTTTATTTCGATTCTCCAGCCTTGATCTTCTGTCAGATGCCAGTGAAATTTATTGATCTTGAACATAGCCAATACGTCCAGTTGCTTTTTAATGAAGTCTACATCGGCAAAATGGCGGCAAACATCGAGATGCATTCCACGGTATTTAAAGCGGGGCTCATCTTTTACGGTTACAGCCGGTACATTCCAAACTATATTTTTCACCGGAATGTGGCTCTCTGCTTCAGCAGGTAAGAGTTGCATTACAGTTTGCATACCATAAAACAATCCTTGCGGTGTTTTTGCCTGTATATCGATACCTTTACCGGTTACGTCCAATAAGTAACCTTCATCATTAACCGATATATCGGGAGTAATGGACAAATTGATATAATCCACGGCAGGCTTTTCTTTTTCTATAGGGAAAGGATACCCGACAGATACTTTAAGCTTAGCGGCAAAGTATGATGCTACTTTTTCCACATCAGGATTATTAGCCACAAAAACAACACTCTTCGATAGTTTGAAGGTATCAGCCTTCTGCGTTAACTCAAGCGGCACAGGCGTAATATTTATACCTTCATTATACGGTTTATGAACAGGTTGCCCCGCACACGAAGATATAAGCATAGCCACCATTATTAACGAAAATAAAGAAATCAGACTTCTCATTAGCATAGCAGTTTAAAGATTAATATTTGACTTTCTTTTACAAATATAAAAATCGTTTACCGCATAGCCTTCTTTTAGATGTTAATTAACATTTAGGATAAGGATTTTACTTGCAAACTGATGTTACGCAACACCGGAACATCAGTTATTAAATAGCCACTTGAATTATATACTCATGTTACGCAAGACCGGAACAAACACGTGAAAAAACAGTATCATTCCATATTCTTGTCCTTTCTTCTGCGCGCAATCGTAGATTGCTTGCGTTCCTTTTGCCCTAAGCAGCAAAAGGAACCAAAAATGCTTTATGCGCCAGCTTTACCGTGCGACCCGTGGCAGGCTCAAAGGCTAAACGGGCTGAACTCGCCTTTCAGGCTCAAACAAACACCCCGTTTTACGCCTTTTTCTCCTGACGGGTTCCCCGCACGTAAAGCATATGGCGCAGCTAAAGCTCGACAAGAATAAAAAAAAACGCTGTAACCCTCTGTGTACCTCTGTGGTTAAATAAACCCTGCGTAACATTAGTTATATATTATTTTCGTATTTCCTCTTTCTGTACAAAAATACGCCCCCCATTATCAGCGACATTATCACAACCGGAATAAGAATGCTTAAGATGGCATACTTATCTCTGTTTTCATAAGCTACAGCCTTATTCAAAAGATACATCTGTTGCTGTTTTGTTCTCAATTGCATCAATCCCTCATCATCGGTAAGCCAATTTATAGCATTGACAATAAACTCACGATTTCCGAACAACTGCTTCGATGCGCGATCGTAGCCCATTGGCAAAACCTGTGTATCTTCACCTTGTCCTTGCAGCTCATTTGTAATAATATCCGAAGATGATACAACTACCATTCTTGTGTCCCTGCTTTGTTTTATCGTCTTATATGCACCCGCTTTAATACTATCCGGAATCACTCTGTCAGCATAGGCAGAATTAAAATTTCCCTCCAGACTGACCGCTACCGGCACATAAGCCGTACTAAAATAGCCGGGCTGGTTTTGAATATCCGACACATCAAAATGAACAGGTTCGGGCACTTTCACCAAATGGGTCTTACCCGAAGTCGTGAGCAGTATATTTTTCCTGATCTCCGGAGAGTTATTCACAATATCGACAGAACTGGCAAATCCGGCTTTTACATCCCTGATATTTTTTGTTACCGGAAAATCCGGCGAAGGCATTAATATAGGCTGAAAATAACTTGGCAGAAGAACTGCCGGTTGAGAATCATCGGTTGTCAGAAATGCAGAAACACACTGCACATCCTGTATTAAATCAGGGTTTATACGGACTCCGTATGTAAATAACATATCGTCGAGATCGAGATCATTCTTCATACTGGCCGAATAACCGAAACGGGCTAATTCTTCATGAGAGTAAAATACGCCATCAATCAGCCACAAAACTTTCCCTCCCCGCATAATATACTGATCGAGAATATATTTTTCCGCATTACTGAACTTCGATAACGGCCCAGCTATAACGACCGCATCAAAATCATCCAGGACATTGATTTCAGTTCCTATTTCACCCCTGTTTATAGAATAGTATTTAGACAATAACTCTTCTGCGTCATATATACCGGTGCGGGATAATTCATCGTGTCCCTCTATAAAAGCAATAGACTTGGGTTCTGTTTGATTGAGAAGCCGTATAGCGTCGATAAATTCATATTCTAAACTTTCGACTGATATATTCAAATTTTCTTCAGCCGTATTGCCGGCAATATTTTTCAGTAAAGGAACGGTTAATGTATCTTTATTGTTTGTAATACAGGCATATGGATATATTATTTTTTTACTGAGCTTTCCCTCCCTGTCTGTTTCATTAAGCATAATACCCGGTATCCCCCTACCGGTCATATCCTGATATGTATCGTTCGGGGAGCCGCCTTCCTTATATGGATATATATAATTTACTTTAATATCGGCATTTGCGTACCGGCTGAGGTCGGATAAAGTATTGTCCGTTTCGTTGCGTAAACGTTGAAAACCGTAGTTCAGATCACCTGTCAGATAGATATCGATAGTCAAAGATTGATCTTTGTTTAAATTTTTCAGCAGATTTATACTATAATCACTCACAGTATAGCGCCTGTCAGCGCTAAAATCAAACCTGTAATCAGGTATAAAAAAGAAAACAATATTAAGAAAGGATACAATAGCTGCTAATAAATATGCTGTTCTCCTGTTTTCCCTATACATCAGAATAAACAGTAAAACAAACAAAATAAGAACGTTGGATACAGCCGCCATATCACTGAGTTGAATAACACCCCGCCGCATCAGTTCGTAATGATGGTTCAGACCGAGAGATGCGGCTACGGCTTTTGCTTTGCCCGAAATGAAAAGTCCTGATAGCAAATCAAAGCCATAAAATACAAACAAGCAGATAAAAACGGATACTATAAGAGCGACAATTTGATTCCGGGTGACAACAGAACCGAACAGACCAACGCTAATAAATACAGCAGCGAGTAAGAATAAAGAAAAGTATGAAGCCGTAATACTCCCCATATCAATGTTGCCGGCCGGATTTGCCAACTGATATATAAAGTAAACATAGATGCCTGTACAGAGCAAAGCAACAAGCACAAACAGAAATGTAGCCAGGAATTTACTAAAATATACCTCCAACAGCCGGACAGGCCTGGAGACCAGCATGTCTATTGTTTTATTCCGCTTCTCTTCCGAGTATAAGCGCATAGTTAAAGCCGGAATAAGGATAATCATCAAAACAGGGGCAATGTTGAAAAACCGGCCCATATCGGCATACCCTCCGTCTACTATATTGTATGATCCGGGAAACAGCCACAGCATAAAACCCGACACAAGAAAGAAAGCCAAAGCGAAAAACGCTCCTGCCGGAGAGCAAAAAACAGATTTTAATTCTCTTAATACTAAAGCTTTCATATATCTTTGTAAGAATTGATCAGTAAACTTACGCAATGTTAAAACGAAGCATAAAGATAGTTATTTTATTTCTTCTGATTATTATCGTTCTTACCGGAGGATGGAATTTGTATCGCAAACTCGAATACAATAAACAGTCTGTCTCCGCTAATATACACGACTATATATCGCCATTGGCCAAAGAAGTTATATATATCAACAAAGGATATGGCATTAATGAAATATACCCGCTATATCCTTATACTAAAGAATTGATAGAGGTATTAAACGAAGAGTACTCTCCTCCGGTAGTGATTTTTAAATATAAGAATAATGAATCCGTTTTATTAACCAAAGCAAGTATTGAGCAAGAATCGAAAATAAAAGGGTTCATCGAAAATAATATATCCACATATTTCCCCGCAAAAAAGAGGAAGTATAAAGATGCCGAAGTGTTATTTTATAGCCTGCCGGATAATAATTTTCTTGTTTGTTCATTCCACAAAGGCATATTCGCCGTAAGCAGAAATTATAAACCGATCAAAACATTTATCGATTCTGATCCGGAAAACACATTCTTTCCGGATGAAAACAATAAAGAATTAATTGATAAAATGCTTTTAAGCTCGTCAATAAATATATTTACAAAAACAGAAACAGAAATTCTTGCTGTTAACTATACCTTTCACAACGATTCGATCACTTTAGATGGATATGTTTTTAGTGCGGATAAGATCAATTCTGATACTGTTAGTCCCGGTTTTCCGGTTATCCCTTATATGATAGACATACCGGATAACCTTTGTATAGACAGTTGCAGCATTTCGGAAAATAACAAACCCACATCAATTAAAATTTTTATAAACAAAAAGTTTTAATTTTGTGCTAAGTACATGACAAAAAATATTATGCTGTCCTTACAGGACGCCGGCCAAAGGTTGCACTCAATTACCCAAGGCGTTGCCTTGGGCTATAATATTTAACCCTTTCAGGGTTATTGCCCTGGTATTTTCAGGCTGAAAGCCTGATATATCATAGCCCGTGGCAACGCCACGGGTAAGGATAACATTACGGGGACAACGCCCTGGGAGGGCAACATATTATTTATAATAAGATAGTTACAGTTTTTTGTCATGTACTTA
>JAISES010000268.1 GCA_031263965.1 Prevotella sp.
AACTATCCTCATCCGGAAATTGCTCTACAAAATTCAGTAAATTCATCTCCAATACATTTATTTGACTATAAAGATACTAATAATATTAATGGTAGCAAAACGGATACTCATTATAAAAAAACACTGTAACACCTCTGTGTACTCCTATGGTAAAAAGCCCTGCGTAACATCAGTTATCAACAAGAAACATTACACTGAGTTGCACTGAGAAGAAACTGAGAAACACTGAGTTTTTTGTTCCATTCTCAAAGAATCTCAGAAACAGTATATAAACATAAAAAAAGACAGGAGAATTATATCTCCTGCCCTTTTCGCATATAAGTATGGAAGAAAGTTTTCTTTTTGTCCTTTACATATCAATATGCAGTGCTCTGAGGATCAAAATTTGTCCATCCAAGCATCCAGTTATCAGAATCGGAGCTGCCGGCAAATGCGCCGGAATAAGTAACCTTCGCAAAGAATGAATCCGTTAATAAAGCATCAGTAAACGTAGCTATGCCGAGCACAGGACTACCTGTAACAGGCCCATAATTAGGACTGGCGATTGTACTGTTTGGCTGTTTTAGCATCAGATCGGAAATATTAGCCAGCGACTTATTTTTGTTTTTTGCCAATTTGAAGAATGTACTTGAAAATGAAGCCGAAGCCGGATCTGTAACGTTTGTTCCATCGGTAGACAATTGGTCTGTCCAAGCCGGAGACTGTTTGTTTATATCAGATCCCAAGAGACCCATACCTGCAAACACATTATTCTGGAATTTGAGTATGTCGTCATCTGCCCATTTTTGGGTTGTACCCTTCTGATTATCCAATAATAAACCGACAGGGTATCCTGTAGCCACAGAATTGAACAGATTTAAACGTGAGTTGCGACGAATTTGTATTGCAGCCTGGAATACGCCTAATCGTCCGCCGTCGGGTGAAGTAAGTCCATTTCCAGTGATATACTGAGTTGTATTAGCAAAATCAGTAGCCTGTCCGATAGGGCCTATCAATGTTACATTACTAAATACAGCCGTTGTATAAGGTGCATCTGTAGTGCCATTAGCATTATTATCCGATTCGAAACCGTTAGATAAAGACTGATCCGCTATTTTCGGATTTCTTATGCCCAGAAGGAATTGAAGTTTACCGGAATAGCCGTTATCTGTATCAAAATCATCATCCCAACCGTGATATGCCACCAGATATTTAGCATTTACAGTTCCGCCGAACCATTCAAAAGAGTCGTCGCCGCTATACGAGACCTGCACATGATCTACCTGAGTACCTCTGCCAACCGAACCGAATGTCACGCCATTTATTTCCTGATCGGTAGCAAATGGAATCCCTGCAAATTCAACTCTCACATAGCTCAGAACGCCCGAGTTGTCATCATCGTTACTACCTCCGTGAGGAGCATCCGGGCCACCTTCAATCGGTATGCCATCAACAATATCAATATTATTTTTGGCGCGTCCGCAAAGGATTATACCACCCCAGTCCCCCGGTTTACGACTTCCTTTCGCCTGGTTGGACGTAAACACGATAGGCTCTGAAACTGTACCTTTCGCTATCAGTTTTCCACCTCTTTTGGCAATAATAGCAGCTTTTGTAGCTTTGTCGCCTTTAATAACCGTACCGGGTTCGATAGTCAATGTGGCTCCGTCCTCTATATACACCCAACCTTTCAGCACATACGTCCCTTTCTTTATTGTATGACTTTCTCTAATCTTGAAATCTTGTATTCCATTACCTATTTCGGTTCCGTTGTTAAACAAAATTTGTTCTGTTGATGGATCCGGTTCCGGTTCATCGTTATTGTCAGAGCAAGAGACCGTTACCAAGACAATAATCAAGACAAAAAATAATTTTTTCAAAAAACTTAAAATCTTCATATTCATAATTATTAAAATGTTTTATAATTGACAGCAATTGTATTAGAAACTGTTTGAATTTTATAGCATAAAAGAATTGCTAAGATGTTTTTTTCAAATCCCATAATAATATTTTTCGATAAAATTCAAACAGTTTCTTAGAATAAATATCTGGCAGTAAGCGATATATTCCGACCCGGTTTATACACCTTGGTCACTTGTTCTCTTTCTTGAATATTACCATCGCTATCTTCGAATCTTGGGAATTGAGTATATTTAACTTTCGCAGCGAGTATATCTTTTATTCCGGCATTGATTTCTATGTGCTTCCCGAATTTTTTGGTCACTGCAAAATCCAAAGCGTTCCGCGGCATTTCGTACATATCAGGAATGTCATTGTTAATCGTAGTGCCCGAAGATGTGGATACACGGCCTATGCCGACTATACGTTTCCCAATAATATTATAAAGCAGGGTTGCATTTAATCCCAGTTTTTCACTCTGATAGAATATACCTGTATTTACCAGATAAGGCGATTGTCCTTGCATTGGACGGTTATGATTCGCCCCGCTATTCTGCTCAAATTTTACTTCACTTTTGATTAGCGAACCATTGAATGTCAGTGAGAAATCATCCAATCCTATAAAATCCAGCTTTTTCTTTATATCTGCCTCTATCCCGTAATTGTTGGCCTGATCCGCATTCTTGAAAGTATAGGTATATGTTCCTCCTCCATCGAGGTAAGTCCATTCAATAGGGTTTTTAAAGTTTTTATAGAAAAGAGCTACTGAGAAAATCTCCGAATTGGAAGGATAAAACTCATATCTGATGTCGAAATTATTGACATATGCAGGTTTTAGATCCGGATTACCGGAAACGAAACTAAACAAGTCAAAATCATAATACGAAGAAGAAGACATTTCCCTAAATTCCTGTCTGTTCACGGAGCGCCCGTAAGCCAACCGTATCAGGTGTTCGTTCGAAAAGCTATATGAGGCATTTAATGAAGGAAAGAGATCCGTGTAGGAATAATCTGTTGTTTTGGATCTGTCTCCGGATATTGTCGTAAAACTTTTCAACGACATCTTATTATGTTCCAAACGTACCCCTGTATAAATATTAAACTTATCGAATGGTAAATTAAATGCTATATAACCGGCAGCTTGGGCATTTGTGCCCGAATAGTCATTCAACCGATCGGTATCGTCATAGGCAAATAATTTATCGGCTCCATAGTTTTCAGGTATTAATATTTGAGAGTAAACATCCCGATACCCAAAGTCTTCCGGTAAATTATCAGCTATCCAGCGGTATTTGAAATACCGGGTGTTATAATTCCGGTCTCTGTAATCACCATATACACCTGCTTTAAGGGATGGTTTAAAGCCATTGTCGAAAGAAAAATCATGAGTATAATTCGCTGATAAAGTATAAGTGTATTCATTCAACTTGTTATAGTCGCGTGTTATATCATTCAGATCTATCTGATATTCCATGTAATAGGCATCTCCCGGATAACCATTTTGTTCCCAGTTGATAATGCGCCTGTCCGGTTGATTCCTGTTGCTGTAAGAGAAACCTGATACCCAATCCAGGTTATCTCTTTGAGTTAGCGCATGCTTTC
>JAISES010000294.1 GCA_031263965.1 Prevotella sp.
AACGAGTTTTGTTATAAGTTCAATCGCAGGTACTTCGGTGAAAACCTTTTCGACAGGCTGCTTATTGCTTGTGTGACTTACAAAAATCATTTTGGGTATACTTGCGGATAATCATATAATAATAAATAAGCCTTTTTACTTTAATTGGCATGATTCAAAATACCCTGCGGGGTATTTTGTTTTATGTATTCTTTGGTATTCTTCGATATAGCGTTGCGTGTTTTTATTAATAATATCAATATACTCCGGTTTAGTCCTGAATCCGTCCTGAATCCGTCTTCCTCTGGCTTCGATGGTGTATACACTCTGTATTTTATCCCCTTCGTAATGATCGAAAGGTATTCCTTCTCTATTTGCCACCGGCATCAACCCGAAGCCTCGGGGATCGTCGCCTACTTTCAGGAAGATAGAGAAACTTCCCATCGAATATTCTTCAATCCTGAGATCGTAAACAGGATGTACAGGAAACATCATTAGGGATTTCAAGTTTTCCCCGTTGGGTTTAACCCTGTAGTTAACAGCTTTACTGACATCCCACCAAACAGCAAGTATAAGCATGCAGGATACGATACCGGCCGTAATATATTTTCCGGCTTGCCGTACCGGTTTGCGATGCGATGTCATAATAGTAATCAACAGAAAAGTACAGCCAAAAATATATCCATTCACAAAACGGAAATCAGGTGCGGAAATCATCCCGAAAATGATACACAACAAAGACAGCAAATAGACTGAATATACCGTTTTATCAGCTTTAGCAGCATCCTTATTCTTCAACATTTTACGAATAACGAAAACAGGGGATACGGTAATAAATAAGAATAACGCAAAATTGGTTATACTATTGAAAAAGAACAACGGATTCTCGAAGAAGCCCACTTTGGTAATCCTGTATATATAGTCGACATTGAAAACATACTTTGCCCAATTATAAATATGTGCTTTCTGCAAAAAGGCTGTCCCTTCAGGCACTTTCCAATCGACATTGAACAAGTCGATGCTGTAGATCGGATATACCAGATAGCCCGATATAATGACGTTGCGAACGCACCACAAAACAATGGTAAGGGCAGAAGCCGACAAAAGAAACAATATAACGCGCCTGTTTTTTTGCTTTATCAGGCTAACAAGAATGGCCAGGCTTATCAGACAAAACAAAGCCGTTGATACCTTAAATGCAACAAGAGTTATCGGCAACAGAAAAGCCATCAGTGGTTGCCTAGCCAGCCAATCAGGCCTTAATACGGTTTTAACTATGTAATAGAATATACAGAGCAAAGGAATGATGTCGGTACTGGTATTGGCCAGCATGTAGCCGCCCGATGTCAACACAAACAACAGCAGCAACAGGATAATAATATAGCGAAAGTCATATCCCGACCGGAATAGATTGGCCATTGCCCAACACAAAATCACCACATAGAGAGTTGTTTGCAGCATATAGCCCGTCTCTCCAAATATAAACCTGAATGTGAATATGGCTGAGAGCAACAGATAGTTGGAATTGAACCCGTACCTATCTTCAAAATTTGCCAATCCGGGAACAACAGGATATTCTTCGTTCCATCTGATATTTTGAAGATGATAAAATCCGGCATCAAAAAACAGATCTGTAAAAAGCATATGGAGCAACACAGCCAATACGGCCAGTCCCATAAGTACCTTTTGCAAAAAAGTAAAAGACTTGAGTGTATTTTTTACACTGCCGGCAAATTCTTTCAGGCGCACCCTGTTTTTTATCCAATATATTATAACAGCAATGATACATGCCAGTAAGATATAATGATTGGAAGGCAGCCACAAGGAGGTGATTGGCAGCAGAATAGACAAAAAGCAAATGCCCAGGATGAAAGTATCGGGAATATTATACGATTCTCTTTCTTTACATATTATATTATAAAACCGGATGAATATGTCTCCAAGTGAAAATAATGTAAAAAATATAACTGCCCAGGAAAATAAAACTGCTATCATTGTATAACAACTAGTTTGTATTAAGACTCTTGTATATCATTTTGCTTTAACCTTTCATAAACTGTTTAAATTTAATTGAGTACAACCGCTTTTTGCCATGTACCCAGATAAAATCCTATAATAATATTTCCACTAAAATTTAAACAGTCTCTTAATGCAATGAGGTTAATTAACGTTTAAAAAAGATAAGTGTACTTATTTTTTTCTTTCACAAAAATACGATAAATATTAATATTGTTTATATTTGTCGGGACATTTATAGAAAAGTCCGGTGCCATTACATAATTGAGAAGAACCGCAATTTTCACAGGTTAGCAAAAATTTACTACTCTCAGGATTTTTACTTTCAATGAATTGCTTCTGTGCTTCCATGATATTACGTAATGCATCTTATTAAGATTGAAAAGTAATAAAAAACGAATATAAACAAGAAGCTTATGTCACAAATAGTTGGGCATGTGTCTCAGATTATCGGGCCTGTAGTGGACGTATTTTTCGATACCGCCAATCCGGCGCTGAATCTTCCGCAGATTAACGATGCCCTTGAAGTTAAAAGACCCGACGGTCGCTCTTTGATTCTCGAAGTAAAACAGCACATAGGCGAAGATACCGTGCGTACTGTCGCTATGGATAGTACAGACGGCTTAAGCCGCGGCTTGCAGGCCATACCTCTTGGCTCGCCTATCAGAATGCCTATCGGCGATCAGGTGAAAGGCCGCCTGATGAATGTGGTAGGAGATACTATCGATGGTATGAAACCGGTAGATAAAGCCGGTGGCAACCCTATCCACCGCGAGCCTCCCAAATTTGAAGAACTGCAAACGACCCGCGAAATACTCTTTACAGGTATTAAGGTTGTAGACCTGCTTGCCCCGTACACAAAAGGGGGTAAGGTAGGTTTGTTCGGTGGCGCCGGAGTAGGCAAAACCGTACTTATCATGGAGCTTATCAACAATATTGCCAAAAAACATAACGGTTACTCCGTGTTTGCCGGAGTTGGAGAACGTACCCGTGAAGGGAACGACCTGCTACGGGAAATGATAGAATCGAAAGTTATCCGTTACGGAGAAGAATTCGAAAAGAGCATGGAAGAAGGACATTGGGACTTGTCGAAAGTTGACGAAGAAGAACTGACGAAATCCCAGATTTCGCTCGTGTTCGGACAAATGAACGAACCTCCTGGCGCACGTTCCGACGTAGCCCTGTCGGGATTGACCATTGCCGAATCGTTCCGCGACTCAAAAGCAGAAGGGCCGAAAGATATATTATTCTTTATCGACAATATATTCCGTTTTACACAAGCCGGATCTGAGGTTTCCGCCCTGTTGGGACGTATGCCTTCGGCAGTAGGCTACCAGCCTACGCTAGCCACCGAGATGGGCGCTATGCAAGAGCGTATTACTTCTACCAAGAACGGTTCCATTACATCGGTACAGGCTGTATATGTACCTGCCGACGACTTGACCGATCCTGCTCCTGCAACTACGTTCTCCCACTTGGATGCAACTACCGTGCTCGACCGCAAGATTACCGAAATGGGTATCTATCCGGCTGTAGACCCGCTTGGTTCATCATCCCGAAGCCTCGACCCCACCGTTGTTGGACAGGAGCATTACGATACGGCTCAACGCGTGAAGCAAATACTTCAACGCAACAAGGAATTACAGGATATTATTGCTATCCTGGGGATGGAAGAACTTTCCGACGACGATAAGAAAACGGTAAACCGTGCAAGGCGTATACAACGTTTCTTGTCGCAGCCGTTCAACGTTGCCGAGCAGTTTACAGGCGTACCGGGTGTAATAGTAGACATACAGGATACAATAAAAGGATTCCAAAGAATATTGGACGGAGAAGTAGATTACCTGCCCGAACAAGCTTTCCTTAATGTAGGCACGATTGAAGATGCCATCGTTAAAGGGAAAAAAATTATGGCTCAGGCAGCTGAATAATACACCCCTCCCATCCCTCCCCAAAAGGGAGGGACAACTTGTATCTCGTAACTTGTAACTTGTAACTTGTAACTCGTAACTCGTAACTCGTAACCCGTAACCCGTAACTACTAAAATGAAAGAATTACAGCTAAATATAATTTCTGCCGAAAAGAAAATATTTTCGGGCGTGGTTTCATCCGCCATTATTCCGGGAATATCGGGCAAATTCGGCGTTTATCCCGACCATGCTCCTTTGATTTCTCCTCTGAAAGAAGGAACGATAATTTATGCCGCGAATGGTAATGATGAGTCGGTAGATGTAAACGGAGGCATTGCCGAAGTGATGCAGAATGTAGTAACTATTTGTGTTTCCTGAATTTATGAATTCATATAAAACCGGATTGATATTGGCTTTAACGGGTTACGGACTATTGGCCGGAGCGGCGGTAGCATGCATATTGCATTACTTCTTCCCCGGCTTTAGCTGGAATTGGTTCATAGCTGTTTTTGTATTTTTCCTTGCATTGGAATCGCTGATAATAAATCTGGTAGTCAAGAACAGCCGGAAAAAGGACAGTAAAAAACTGGTGACTGTATATATGCTGACTAAGGTTTTAAAAATAATTCTATCGCTGGCATTTGTCCTCGTATATTTCATAATAGAAAGGACTAACGGCCTGAAAATATTTGCCATTACCTTCATTGGGTTCTACTTGTTGTTTTTGATTGCAGAAACATATTTGCTTACCAGGATAGAGAAGCATATTAAAAAAGAGAGTAATAATGAATAACAACCGTATTAAATATATAGCGCTGCTATGCCTGTTCCTTGCCGGATTCCCGTTTCCTGCAAGCGCTGGCGGACATAGTGAAGCAGCCGGAACGGAAGAAAAGGTCGATATAGCCTCCATGATCATGGATCACTTGATGGATTCATACGAATGGCACATTGCAACCGCAGGCGAAACACATGTTTCGATTCCGTTGCCTGTTATCGTCTATAGCGAAACCGGCGGATTAAACGTCTTTATGTCGTCGAAATTCCACCACGGACACGAAGCTTACAACGGTTTTTATATAGCGGCCGGTGGCGATTATAAAGGGAAAATAGTAGAAAAGAACGTCGCAGGAGAAGAAGTCCGCCCTTGGGATTTTTCTATTACAAAGAATACGCTGTCCCTGATATTCAGTTGTATCATACTGGTTATTACCGTACTGTCGGTAGCAGGTTGGTACAGGAAAAACAATAAAGACGGGCAACACAAAGCCCCGAAAGGCTTTGTCGGATTTGTTGAAATGTTCATTATGAGCGTTGTAGACGATGTAATAAAACCATGTATCGGCAGGAATTACCGCAAGTTCACCCCGTATCTGCTCACAGCGTTCTTTTTCATCTTTATCAACAACCTGATGGGATTGATACCGGTCTTCCCCGGAGGAGCCAACGTAACAGGTAATATTGCCATTACGTTTGTTCTGGCCATATTTACACTTTTCGCTGTAAACCTTTTTGGAACGAAAGAATACTGGAAGGAAATATTCAACCCTCACACCCCGGGATGGCTCAAGCCGTTGATGATACCGATAGAAATGCTTGGAATGTTTACAAAGCCTTTTGCATTGATGATTCGTCTTTTCGCCAACATTCTGGCGGGGCACTCCGTTATTCTCGGTTTAATGAGTCTGATTTTCGTTACAGCTACATTAGGTACAGTTCTATTCTCTTCCATGAGTTTTGTCTCGGTACTGATGACAATGTTCATGAATGTACTCGAATTGCTGGTAGCTTATATTCAAGCATACGTATTTACCATGATGTCGGCCGTATTTATCGGGCTGGCACAGGTAGAGCCGCATCACAGTTCTGCGGAAAAACATTGATAATTTGAAAATTAGCAAATTCGGAAATATGAAAATGGAATTTGCTAATCTGCTAATTTTCAGATTTGCCAATTTATATGAATTAAACAATTAATTAAATAATTTAAAAAAAGAAGATTATGTTAACAACTTTAGCAGTTTTATTGCAAGCAGTAGCCGGATCAGGTCTGGCTCAACTGGGTGCTGCACTTGGTGCAGGTTTGGCAGCGATCGGCGCAGGTATCGGTATCGGTAAAATCGGAGGTTCGGCTATGGAAGGTATTGCCCGTCAGCCCGAAGCCGGCGGCGATATCCGTATGTCGATGATTATCGCTGCCGCCCTTATCGAAGGTGTGGCTCTGTTTGCCGTAGTAGTATGTTTGCTTATTCTTGTTTTATAATAATAAAAACAGGAAAATATGCTATTAAAACCTGAATTTGGTCTTGTAATATGGATGCTCATATGCTTTGGCGTAGTATTCCTTATTCTGGCAAAATATGGTTTTCCCATCATCACCAAAATGGTGGAAGAACGGAAAAACTATATCAAGGATTCGTTGGATGCCGCCGCAAAAGCAAATGAGCAACTTGCAACCATAAAACAGCAGAGTAACGAGATATTGTCATCGGCCAAAACAGAACAGGTGAAAATCTTGAAAGAAGCTGCCGACACGCGCGAACGTATCATAAACGAAGCTCGCGAGCAAGCTAAAACAGCAGGAGCTAAAGAGATGGAGGAAATAAGGAAACTGATTCAGGCGGAAAAAGATCAGGCTATCCGCGACATCCGTCGCCAGG
>JAISES010000326.1 GCA_031263965.1 Prevotella sp.
AAACTGGACGGTTGGGCCGAAGACCTAAAACTTGGCCTCGAACGGGAAATCAAGGACATAGACAAGCAGATAAAGGAAACCCGCCGCCTTTCAGTCGCCGCCCTGACCCTTGAGGAAAAGCTGAAACGCCAAAGGGAGATAAAGAGCCTGGAAAATGCCCGGAACACCAAGCGGAAAGCCCTCTTTGACGCCCAGGACGACATCGACCGCTACCGTGACGTTCTAATTGAAAGTACGTATTGACATTTAGAACTTATTGATATACAATGGATACTAATATGTTCCTAATAAGAGTATGTTATGGATATTGAGTTTTTCACAAACGATAGATTCAAAATCTTGTCTTGTATGCAACAACGGCAGATTGATATATTGGGAAACCAATATGTTCCTCTCTCACAGCGCCAAATAGCCAAGATTACCGGAATAGCATACAAAACCGTTAACAGCATCATAAAAGCATTGTGTGATAACGAATACATCATCCGACAAGGAACAACGAGAGGACAGTATTCTTTAACAAATAAAGCAATATCCGTACTCACAACAATGCAAAATGGGGGGGCAAAAAAATGAGTGTCATAACGCTTGAAGCCGATACACGGGTTTTAATTGATAAAAGCCTCGAAAATCTAGGGTGGGCATTTAGTGGCAAGGGACAAAATGTCTATCTTGAACAGCCTAAAACCCAAAAGGAGAAAAAACTTTTGGGAGGGAAGCGTCCCGACTATGTTTTGTATGCCAAAGACCATGGTGAGGAACGCGCCATTATAGTCATTGAGGCAAAGCGTAGAGGCGAACGGGTGGACGCGGCGCTAGAGCAAGGCATACAGTACGCTAAAGCACTCGACGCGCCAATTGTATTCGCTACCGACGGCTTGTTTTGTAAGTCTTATCACACCAAGTTTGACAGGACGCCCATCCTTAATGGGGAAGAAGTCGATGAGTTTTTAAGGGAAACGCTGGCGATAAAGTATTTAGCCACTTGGGAGGTCAACACCGTTTCGCCCAAAGTCCAGTATGACCGGAAGGAACTCATTAAAATATTTGATGAGGCTAATAATATGCTGCGCGGAGACGGGCTTCGGGCAGGCATTGAGCGGTTTGGAGAGTTTGCCAATATACTGTTCTTGAAGTTGATAAGTGAAAATGAGCAAATTAAACAGGATGCAGGTAAAGAATCAGGCTTTGATTTTGCGTGTCATTGGGATGCGATAAAAAATGTTTCTGCGAGCGCAAGAATCGGATATATAAATAGCACGGTATACCCCCTATTGAACAGTTTATACGGTACCGAAATCTTTACCCCGCTGACAATCAGGAGTAATACTATCCTCAAAGAAATAATAGATAAATTAGACCCTTTAACGCTTACCGATGTCGATTCTGATGTTAAGGGTGATGCCTTTGAATATTTCCTTAAAGAATCCGCGTCAACAAAAAATGATTTGGGAGAATATTTTACTCCGCGCCATATCGTAAAAACCATGGTGAAATTGGCTAATCCGCAAATCGGCGAAAAAGTATACGATCCATTTTGCGGTACTGGCGGCTTTCTTATCGAGAGTTTTCGTCATATTTGGAATACAATGGCACGGACAGAAGTAAATAAAACGAGATTGCGCGAACAGACGATTTACGGTAATGAAATAACAAACACTGCAAGAATCACCAAGATGAATATGATTTTAGCTGGTGACGGGCATAGCAATATTCATATGCAAGACAGTCTTGCTAATCCTGTTGATGGAACTGAAGAATACTATGAAGAACAGCCCAACGGAAAGAAGGAAAAGAAACATAGGGGATATGATGTTGTCATCACAAATATGCCCTATTCTCAAAGAACAAAATACGGCAATCTCTATGACTTCCCGTCTAATAACGGCGATAGCATTTGTGTACAGCATTGTATGAAAGCGGTTAATTCCGCCTCTGAAAATGGGCGTATTGCATTTGTTGTACCGGAAGGTTTTTTGTTCCGCAAGGACTTGTCACAAACAAGAGAGTTGCTTCTTAAAAATTGCGACCTGCAAAGTGTTATTTCACTTCCACAGGGGGTATTTTTGCCATACACAGGCGTAAAGACGAATATTCTCTACGCCACAAAAGTAAATCAAAAGCTAAAAGCTTCTCAAAAGCGTAAAGATTTTTGGTACTTTGATGTAAAAAGCGACGGTTATACACTTGATAATCACAGGCGCAAACTGGACAGCGGCAGCGATTTGGATAAGTATCAAGAATACCGCAAACTTGACAAAACTGATGATAAACTTGACAATAAACGGCGCAAGGAAATGCTTAATGTTGGTTTTGAAATCATACCGCTTAACAAGGTGAAGGAAAATGCGTTTATCTTTGTGGGAAGCAGGTATAGGGAAGTAAAAACAAATAGTAAATTTGAAGTTAAAGCATTTGAACAAATTGCAACGCTCACAAGAGGTGTTATCTATTCAAAAACTGCGCAAGCAACAAATGAAACTGAAACTATAGTATTGCCAGCCGATAATATCGATTTATCTGGTAATTTAGTGTTAAACAAATTAATATATCTATATAATGGCATTAACTTACCGGAAGAAAAAAAACTAAAATGTGGTGATATATTTATTTGCACGTCAAGTGGAAGCAAAGAACATATTGGCAAAGTAGCGTATGTTTCAGCGGATACCAATTTTTTCGCTGGTGGCTTTATGGGAATTATTCGGGTTAATCCAGCTTTTTGTATTTCAAAGTGGTTGTATTACTATTTGCGGTTTTCATCTGAATACAGAAATGAAATTAAAGTGCTTACGCAAGGTGCTAATATTAACAATATAAGTAGCCTAATTAATAAATTGATGATTCCTGTTCCATCCTTGAAAGTGCAACAACAAATGGTTGATGAATTCGACAAGTATCAACAAGCTATTGGTGAAGCGAAGGCAGCAATTAACAATTACACAAAAATAACCCAAGATAAAATCAATGGAATTTGGGGGTGAGTAACTTGGATGAGTCAATAGAGGATACGAACGTACCTTATCTAGAGGAAATATTGAACTACCTGCCGATTTCCGCAGTTGATAAAGAAGATGTTTCTTTGTATGTACGAAACATTACAAACCTTATCTCGGTGAATTACCGGTACGAGCAATATCAATTTGCTTACTTCGGTTTGCATCTGCTTTATATGACATATATTTATTTTACGGTATGGAAAATAAGCAAAGTGATTCCGGATAGATACAAAGATGCAACCGTGTTTGCACGAGTGTACAACAATAGAGAGTTAGAGTTTCTGAATATTGAATCAATTTTTCAATATAGTCTTGTACCAGAAAAGGAATTACCAAAAATATTTAAGCTTATTGACTTAGATGGCGGACAACTTGGAATTATATCCGGTCTTGTTGATACGCGCAATGATATGGCTCATGCAACCGGTAAATTTGAAATACCAAATGATACTGAATTTGAGTCCAGGGCAAATAGTATTTGTACTTCTATACGAAACATACATAAATGTATGACAGATCAGATAAAATCATGGTATCAAGATATATTGTTGAAATATTGTTCCGGTGAATTTGAATCATACATAGATGACAATGATTTTATATTTGAACAAATGATACAAAATTTCAACCTATCGGTTAATGAGCTTTTTGTTTGCAATGAAATGAGTATTCGTGAGTTGACCACTGCAAATCCAATAATTAGAGATAAGCTCATATCTTTTAAGAAGTCATTGAGAATTTACTGTGAAAACTAAGGATATGTGTCATATTATGGGTCAGAGATATGATAAAAACTTGAACAATGGATGAAAAAAACATGGAGGTTTATTTCGGTACTACCGCCGCGGTGACCCACAAGATGGGCCGTCGCTGGATCATGGTGGGATTCGGCGAACACTGCCACACCCACATCATCCCCCGGCTGAAAAAGATCATTGACGGCGAAGACCCCGGCGACATTACTGAAGTGGCGGGCTGGAAAGGTGGCGGGGGTTTCCCCAATCTGACCATCAAAAAGATACCCAACACGGTGCTTGCCAAATGCGAATGGGGCCACGATGATTACAGTTTGCAGATAGAAAACCTTCCTATAGCGGAGAAGCCTCAAAAGAAACAGCCCCTTTTGTTTGATGGTGAAGCGGAATGAAGAAAAATCAGTTACCGAGGATTCCTCGGCAACTATAAAAGCTGCGGAAAAATCAGCAAAAGAATAGAGAGAATTGTTTAAGGAGAAGGAAAAATGAACCAATTATCTGATTATATCACTATCGACCCTGAAATCAGGTTCGGGAAACCCTGCATCAAGGGAACACGGATCACCGTGGAAGACATTCTGGGCTGGCTGTCCGAAGGAATACC
>JAISES010000409.1 GCA_031263965.1 Prevotella sp.
TTATTACCTGCGGCAATGTATGTTTTGTCTTTTTGCCGTCGATCAATATCGCGGCTGTTCCGTTCGCATCGGGTACAATGCTTATCAGGGTGTGCTTGCCTATGCCGGGATTTTGTCCGGACGGAGGCGGCAGATAGTCGCCCAACGAAGCTTTACCTTTCAGTATGCGCAGGCCGTTGCGTTCCGCCTTGTGCAGAAAAACGGCATACTTGTCCCTGAAATTGCCGCTGTTCTGGTAAAACACCGGAGCGTCGGACAAAAGTTGGATCAGGGCATCGCTTATTGAAGAGAGATTCGAATAATTGATTGTATCACAGCGGGTATTTTTATTTTTCGATTTATTGGTAAGGGGCTCTCCGGTATCCGTTTCTGTTTTAAGCAGGTCCCTTAGCATGGCTACATTGGTGTTTTCAGTTGAAATATGTATGTTTGCCCGGGCGAGTTCTTCTACCAGATCTACTTTGTGGAGCGAGAATACAAGAAAGGGATTATTGTCGATTTCCGCGCTTACTTTATAGATTACGGCAGCCAGATGCTTGCATGGAACAGCCCAGTCGGGACAGTTGCATACCATCTTGAAGTCCGACCATTGGCGGGGAAATACTTTCAGCCCTATTCGTTCGGCTATGGACAATATCTCAGGGTCGAGTTCCCTGTTCAGGAGTTTGGATATGACGACCGGCTTTTCGGCAATAGCCGTTATCAGTGCTTTTATATCTTTTTCGAAAAAAGGCGGAATAACAATGGTTATATCATAAGGCTTCGGACGGCTGCCTTTGACTTTTGCATGAATCATATTATTCTCAATACATATCATTGTTACGGCGCCTTTCTTCGCATAAGCGCTGCCTCTGGGCAAACGGTTGTCGAAATCGATATGTGTCAGGGAATTAAGCCATTGGCTACCCCACCATGTTTTTCCAAATTGTTTTGACATTACCTGTATTTTAATATTGTGCAAAAGTAAGGATTGTTTAGGAAAATCATTTCTATGAAGAGGCTTAATTCGAAAAAATCTCATGAAAAACCAGATCCTTCGTTCCTCAGGATGACAAAAGAGCTGGATTATATAAAGTCAAGATGACTTCAATTTCTTAATAAACAGAATTGTATAAAGAGGATATTTTTTATTTAAGATTGCTCTTTCTGTCTTCCACTATCCTGATGCTTTGCTCCACTTCTTTTTTAAAATCCGGCTGGTAATTTTCCATATTTCGGATGATATGGTTATAATCATCCAGAGCCTTGTCATATTCTTTAAGCTCGTAATATGTATTCCCTCTGTTATAATAGGCAATTGGAGATCCTTCCAACTCAACGGCTTTGCTAAAGTCATCTAAAGCTTCTCCGTAGTGTTCCGTTTTTTTCCTTACAAGTCCGCGATTATTATATGCGCCGGCATAACCGGGCATTAGTTCGATTGTTTTGTTCAGGTCTTGCAGGGCTTTTTCGTACAGTCCCATATTACTGTATATTGATCCCCTGTTGTAGTATGCCATGCCATCTTTAGAATCGAGTTTTATAATTTCGGAACAGGCGTTCAGGGTTTGCATTTCATCGCCCATATGGTAGTATACGGTAGCCAAATGCGTATAAGCTTTCAATAATACCTTATCGCGCCATTCCGTGTCTTTTTTATACTTTTCATCGTTATTAATTCTCCCGATAAGAGTACTCAGCATGTTGGCTTTCCCTTGAGGTGTGTCCAACCTGTTGAGAGCAAAGTAGATGTCATTATTAAATTTCACCAGACTCTTTTCTCCTTGCTTCTTTCTTTTGGCTATAAGGAAAAACATCAAAGCAAATAAGAGGAACATCGTGCCGAAAATGGCTATAAACCCAATGATTCCTATATTGACAACAGATGTTGATTTACAGGAAATAAATAACAAAGGCAAGGATAGGGTGGCTATATATTTCATACTTTATGGGTTTAGATAACAAATTTAGACAACAGTTACTAAGATATGAAAGATTTTTTAGGGTTTGCCTTCACCATTTTGAATAATTTATCTGACGGACGTATCTTTTCATTTATCTTTATCGAAAATTTCTCTCCTTTAACAGCCTCTTCTACGGGTTTCAGGTCTACACGTATTTCTTCCACTGTCTGGCGGACAGCGCCGGTGGTCGGTCCGGTGATGAGGATTTCATCACCTACCTTAAGCGATTGTGTTTCCATAAGGAATTCGGCAACACCCAGATTTGAGAAATATTTGAGTCCCTTGCCTATGTATACTTTCCGTTTGGTTGCTCCCGAACCGTAATTGCTTGACCATTCTCCCAGTCTTTGTCCCAGATAATATCCATCCCAAAATCCGCGGTTGAATACTGTTGCCAGGCGTTCGTCCCAATCTTCAACTTTTTCATCGGTAAATGTGCCTTCGCAATATGATTTGACAGCTTCCTTGTAGCATTCCACTACGGTGCGTACATATTCAGGTCCGCGGGCACGTCCTTCTATTTTGAATACACGTACGCCTGCATCCATCATCTTATTCATAAAATGAATGGTTTTGAGGTCTTTGGGCGACATGATGTATTCGTTGTCTATCTCCAGTTCTATTTCAGTATCCTTATCTTTTACTATATATCCCCTGCGGCATATTTGGTTGCAGGCTCCACGATTGGCCGACAGGTCTTTTTCGTGCAGGCTCAGGTAGCATTTGCCTGAAACAGCCATGCACAGGGCGCCATGTGAGAACATTTCTATGCGGATCAGTTCTCCATTAGGGCCTTTTATCTGTTGTTCTACAATATCTTTGTAAATGGAGGCTACCTGATCGAGGTTCAATTCGCGTGCCAGCACTACTACATCGGCAAATTGCCCGTAAAATTTCAATGCTCCGGTATTGGTTATATTCAACTGGGTAGATAAATGAACTTCCACCCCGATACTGCGCGCATGCATCATGACGGCTACATCGGATGCTATAATGGCAGATAGCCCGGCTTCTTTTGCCGCATTTACTATCTTATGCATCAGGCTGATGTCGTTGTCGTAAATTATCGTATTAACTGTCAGGTAACTTTTCAGTTTATTTTCTTTACATATTGCAGCAATCTGCTTCAAATCGTCAATTGTAAAGTTATTGGAGGATTTGGCGCGCATATTCAGTCCTTCTATACCGAAATAGATAGAATCGGCTCCGCCCTGTATTGCCGCAGCCAAGGAATCATATGACCCTACCGGAGCCATTATTTCAAAATCGGATATATTTGTATTCATTTATATTATTTATTTGAAGTCTTATTTAGAAACTGTTTGAATTTTATCGAAAAATATTATTATAGGATTTGAAAAAAACTTCTTAGCAATTTTTTTATGCTCTTTTCAGCGTATTTTATCCTTTTTCCTTTTGGTTTAGCCCGCTAAACCTGCAAGCAAAAAGAACAAAATCCATCTGAAAATAACTATAAAAAAAAATTGCTATAAAATTCAAACAGTTTCTTAATTGATAAATCGAATGCAAAATTATCTCTTTTAAATGAATCAGGCAAGCTGTTAACTATTATCTATATTTAATTTATTCTATCACTCTTATCTCAGACTCAACATACTCTTCCCCTTTTTTACCATGCAATTCTATGCCCTATGGATAGCCAGTAATTTTTGTGACGTAGTATACTGTTTTTACATAATATTTCGTATCTTTGCTCCAAATAGGTGTTACAAAATCCGCAATCTTCGGATGAGTAATGAAAAGGGAATCAGGTGAAAATCCTGAACAGTCGCGCTACTGTAAGCTCTTTTCAGTTAACGGTTAACAGTTGTCAGTTAACGATGTTGCTGAAAAAGTTTTTGAACAATACTCAATACCACTGATTGACAGTCATCAGTCATCAGTTATCAGTCATCAAATCATTTTTGTTCACTGTTAACTGCTCATTGTTCACTGAATATTGGGAAGGGCGTTCAAAGATGGAGTAAGTCAGAAGACCTGCCTGAACAATATGATTCTCTCTCTCGCGAAAAGGGAAGAATAAGAGTTTTTACTCAAAGAAAATAACTGTTGATTGTGCTCTCCGTAAACTTGTGCTTCCATAGGGTTTTGCAAGTTGCTTGGAAGGCTATGTTTATATTAATTCATAAAAAATAAAAAGCGATGAGAAAAATATGTCAGAGATGCTCGGCTGTATTCAGTTGCAGGGAAGATAGGGTAGAGTTATGCAATTGCCGTAAGATAAGTGTAACAAGTGTTGTAAGGGATTATATTAAGGATAATTATTCGGATTGTTTGTGTCCTAAGTGTTTGAAAGAAACGGATGTATCTTTTTATGCCTTTGATGTAAATCCCAAGTTTCTAAGCAAAAGCAAAAATGATTAATTGATAAGCATCTACAAAACAACAAGATAGGAAAAGCTTGTTTTGGATTTACATTTTATTATAAAATAAGTCATTAATTCATTTAATTGTATAGGTAAGTTTCCGTAAATTTGACGCTGCTAAACATCTCTGTATTATAGGGAGAAAAGATTTACAATCTTCTGAACAGGTTGTTGATAATTCAGAAGTTTTTTTAAAATCCTATAATAATATTTTTCGATAAAATTCAAACAGTTTCTAAGCAGCATTGCGTAATTAAAACCTGTAGAGAAAAATAATAATATCTAACAAATTGAATTAAATATGTTACAAGAATTTACTCTAAGTGAAGGTAAAGCAATATTAAACTTCACTCTGAAGTTTTGCGACACACGTCAGAAAATACTGAATAGCTATGGCTTTCATCGGGTTATCGAGGTTTTTATCCAAAAGATGAAGAAAGATGAAGTAATCATTTATAACTACTATATAAAAGAATTTGAAACAGATGAGGAGTTTCAAAAAACATTGATAGAAGCTTTTAAATTACTTACTGTCTGCAATCCGGATGAGGTTCAGACCGTACACAATAAATATGCTATATTCTTTAACGACAAAGATTTATTTATTGAATTGATCGAATTGTTATATACCTTCTGGCGCAAGTTGGAACGTTATACTATCGTACACAACAGCAATATCGGAAGCGGGTTGCAAAGTGTGCGTTTTATGCAGGCAAACGAGCTTTTCAATGAACTGGTTCTCTCCATATATCGTCGTGTCGAAGAAACAGTGATGGGCTACCAGCACCGTGTTTATCGCCAACTTACTGCCGGAGCCAATGCCGGCCTTACCCTGAGCGATATAACATGGAACTGCCCTGTTGAATATAACGGATTGACTTCCATTCCATTTATAACATCAGTAACCTTCAGGCCTCCGTTTATATCTTATACAAAGAGAAATACGCGGGACGGCATCTTTCGGGAGCACAATACAAATCCGGTAGAAAATATTGCCCTTAATGAAGATGACTGGTTCTTGTTTCCGGCTAAGGTAGGAAATATGCTAACCTTCGTCTATTTCCATAAAGACTTTATGGTGCATGGATTTGCTTTGTCTAACTTATTTGAACTGGCAAAAGAGAGTGAATATATCGGTAAAAAGCCGGATATTATCTATGTGTTCGGGTATCCTGACGGGCACGAAGAAAAACGCACATTCTATTACAAAGATAAAAAGAACAATATACTTATAGGATATGCTAACCATTGTGATGATATAGACTATTTCGGCTATATGAAAAAAATGCTGCTTACACTCCACAATGTGAAGCAGATGGAATATAACCGTCTTCCGGTGCATGGCGCCATGGTAAATATATTGCTGAAGAATGGAAAGGAAGCGAATATTGTCATTATGGGAGATAGCGGCGCAGGCAAGTCTGAGAGCCTGGAAGCTTTCCGTACCCTGAATGAGAAATATATCAGGCATATGAGAATCATATTCGATGATATGGGATACCTGAAAAAAGAAGACGATGGAACGATAAAAGGATACGGTACGGAGATTGGTGCGTTTGTGCGTGTTGATGATCTTGACCCGATGTATGCTTTCCAACAACTGGAAAGAGGAATCTACACGAATCCCGATAAGATCAATGCGCGTATTACCATACCCGTAGCTACGTATGATATTATATCTAAAGGGTATAAGGTCGATTACTTCCTCTATGCTAATAATTACGACGAGGCAGACCAAAAATTGAAGTTCATGGATGACCTGGATGAAGCTCTCAAGGTGTTTGAGGCCGGAACCCGTAGAGCTAAAGGAACAACAACAGAGAAGGGGCTTGTAACTTCTTATTTTGCGAACCCTTTTGGGCCGGTACAAGAAAAAGAAGTTGCAGGAAAACTTATTCGCGAATACTTTTCCGATATGAGTAAGAATGGTGTTAGAATAGGAGAGATGTATACATCTTTGGCCGTGGAAGGGCATACTAAAGAAGGTCCTCGTATGGCTGCCGAAGAGCTCTTTACTTTGATAAATGATTAACGGATTAAGTGCCATAAAATATTTGTTGTCGCATCTGATTGTTTAATTATCCGAAATAGTTCCTGCGCGCAATCGCAGATTGCTTGCGTTCCTTTTGCCCTAAGCAGCAAAAGGGACCAAAAATGCTTTGAGCGCCCGCTTTGACTTTCTCTTTCGCGTCATTGCGAGGGTTTACCCGAAGCAATCCAGTTGTATTTTCGGGCAGTCACAGAGGACTGCCCCTACCGCTAACCGGTCAATTTCAGGATTGCTTCGCCTTTTTCACCTGACGGGTTCCCCGCACGTAAAGCATACGGCACAGTTAAAGCTCGAACGTTGTGACACCTCCGTGGCTAAAAAAAGCCCTGCATAACATCAGTTATTTATATCAATATACCCATAAGTTTTCTCCTTTTTAACACCTCGGGTTAAAAGATTAAAAGATGTATAACAACGAGTTAACTCAATTTGGTGGTTTTAACAATCTACTTTTCCATTCATGTATTAGTTCCGGTATCATCTTATGAATAAATTTGTCGTAGAAATGGTAGAGAAAAGCAATAAACCATCGTAAAATTCTTAATTATACATATCACAAATGGAAAATACATATCTGGCGCTTGACCTTGGAAGCACAAAGCTACTGATAGGGGAAGTAACTGCCGAAGGGAAAATACTCAGGCATAAAAGATACGAGACAGGCTTCACAGATCAAATTACAGCGTTTTCAATTATCAAAAGATCTTTGGAGGACTATATGACAACTGTCGGTTGGGCTGCCGGATACCGGCCTGTGAGCATGGGGCTCGGCCTTTTAGGAAGAGTAGATAATACGAATGGTATCTGGCTGCAAATCGATCCGAAATACAATAATCCGATTCCATTAGCCAAAGATCTATCGGAACTATATAATTTCCCGTGTTACATAGATAACGATGTAAAAGCAGCTACAAGAGCTGCTAAAAAATGGGGATATGGAAAAGATTCGGATAATTTCATCTATATAAATATCGGGACCGGTATAGCTGCCGGATTTTTCGTAAACAACCAATTGGTCAGGGGCAGCCATTTTAATGCAGGTGAGGTAGGCCATACAAATGCCGGAGTGAACACAGGTATAAAATGTAGTTGCGGCAGGGACAACTGTGTGGAACAAATAGCCGGAGGCATAGGCTTTGACAAATCAGCAAGGCTATTGAGCAAGACCCTTAACACGAAATTATATATACCCGAGGATGAGGGCATAAAAGTAGATGTAAAGGAGATATTTTTTCTATCGCAGCAAAATGATGAATTATGCGTCCAACTGGTAGAAAACGCTTCACAAGCCATAGCCGGTCTAATCATGAATCTGGTTCGTGCAAGTGATCCCGATACTGTTATTCTGGGGGGAGGAATTGTATCCAGCGGATTCATATATCCGAAAATTCTGGAAAAATTAAATAAAACCACTATCCGGTTTGTATCAAACGGAGTCGTTCTCACGAAGCTGGATCCCGATTTTATCGGACTGATAGGGGCAGCCGCCGTAGCGATGAATGAATAAGAATTAAGAAACTGTTTAGGAACATCAATAAATGGGACTAAAAATCACTATTGCTAAAAACGAAGCCGAATTTGACCGAATCGCGGCAGAACGGATTATTCAGGAAATGCAGTATAATCCGAAAGCAGTCATAGGGCTTTCGACCGGACAAACGACCCGGAATATGCATGCCATAGCAAGTGAATGGTATCAATCACACCCCTTCGATGTATCAGGTATCACCCTCTTTGGCTTAGATGAACTTACTAATGTTCCCAGAGAATATGACGGAGCTTGCTATACAATGATAAAAAATCAGATAGCGGATATTATAGGTATTAAAGAAGAAAATTTTATAATGCCTCTAACTATTTCAGACGATTTTGAACAAGAATGCCGGATCTTTCAGAAAGCCTTGGAAGATCGAGGAGGAATTGACTTGCAGATATTAGGCCTCGGCACAAACGGGCACTTGGGATTTAACCAACCCGGAACTCCGTTCGAACAGGAAACATGGATTTCAAAAATGGACGAGGAGCTCGAAGCCAAAGTCCGGAGAGAGACAGGCATTACGAATAAAGAACCCGGAGGACTCACGCTGGGTATTAAGAACATTATGCATGCACGGAAAATACTTCTGGCAGCGAAAGGGAAGACCAAGGCAGAGATAGTAAAGAGAATGCTTCACGGACCGGTTTCTATAGATATTCCGGCTTCGATCCTTCAGCTACATCCCAATTGTGAATTTCTTCTGGACGCAGCATCAGCAAAATATATCGACTAACAGCCTAATCTTTAAAGCTATGAATCAACACGAAAAACAAATAAGTTATCTGGGGCCTTTTATTACGTTAGTATTTCTGTTTTTTGTAGTAGGCTTCCTTACAACAGCCAATGGACAGTTTCAAGGCCCGTTGAAAACTGCTTTTTTACAATATGCCGGAGACCTGAAAAATACATTTGCAACACTGATCACATTCTCCTGGTTTCTAGCTTATCCTCTGACCGGAAGAGCAGGGTCTTCGTGGGTAACCAAATACGGATATAAAGGAACCCTTGTACGGGGCCTGTTCATTATGATTCTGGGGTTATTCATATTTTTTCTTTCGTCATGGTTTACCCTGCAATTTCCCGATGCTAAAGTACAGATAGCTTCAGCAACAATACCTTCCGGATTTTTCATCTTCCTTGCCGGCTCATTCGTAGTAGGAGCTTCGGCTACTATATTGCAGGTCGTTATCAATCCGTATCTGGTAGCTTGCACGGTAAAAGGAACACAAGCTATACAGCGTTTGGCTATTGGGGGATCATCCAATTCTATCGGAACTACGATCGCTCCTTTCTTTGTTACAGGCATTGTCTTTGGCGGATTATCCATGGAGGAAGTCCAGGTAAGCCAGTTGATGCTTCCCTTCGCGGCGCTGGGTATCGTCATGCTTACTGTTGCTTTGGTAGTGATGAAGCTTTCTCTTCCCGATATCGAAGGTACAAAAGCTGAGGCCGGTGAAAAACTTGAAAAGAGTATCTGGTCTTTCCGTCATCTGACATTGGGTGTTATAGCCATCTTTTTCTATGTCGGCGTTGAAGTGGCAATAGGAGCAAATATAAACTTGTATGCCATTGAACAGGAAACATTAAACGCTCCATTTACATTTTTCGGGCACAGTTCGCTTACATTATTTGGTATAAACTTTGCCATTCCGGCATTTATGGCAACTCTATACTGGGGAGGCATGCTCATTGGCCGGCTGGTGGGTAGTTCGCTTAGTAAAGTACCGCCACGGGTGCAATTGGTTATCACAACAGTTTCGGCGACAGTTCTCACCATCCTGGCCATCATTATGAATAATCCCTGGATGCTGGTAGCCGCCGGATTATTCCATTCCATCATGTGGGGCGCCATATTTACACTATCCATATCTAAACTGGGCAAATACACATCCGTAGCATCGGGCGTATTTATGATCGGAGTTGTAGGAGGGGCTATCCTTCCATTGTTACAGGGCATGCTGGCTGATGTTATCAGCGGATGGAGATGGACGTGGTTTATCGTTGTTTTTGGCGAATTATTCATGCTTTACTATGCTCTGGCCGGTTCGCGGGTACGGCAATCCGCATAATAAATAAAAAAGGGAATCGATAGAGGTGGCTCTACTTCCAAAAGAAGTAGTAAATTTAAACAGTATTTCTATATAGTGACCCTTAAACCGAATACCACTATGAAAAAGTTCATCCTTTGTTTAAATCTGTTCTTTATAACATTTACTCTGGCTTCGGCTAAAGGCGATCTGGACTCTCTACTTTCCGTTCTGGATAATAAGATAAAGAATAACAGTATATATCTGGAAATCAAAGACACAAAGATTGAGGATTTGAAAGCCGGAAAAATGACTGCTGATACGCCCCTGAAGAAATATTCGCTCAATATGCTTTTATACAGGGAATACAGGTCTTACATATCCGACTCCGCTATTTATTATCTCAACCAAAACTTCGCCATAGCCTATTCTCTGAATGACATTGAAAGGATTAATGAAACATCGATAGCTTCCGCTACTTTATTCTCGACATTAGGTATGTATAAAGAAGCGTCTGATGTTATGGCAAATATAAAGAGACAATATCTGGACAAGCAGCAAATGGTAGAATACTATAACAGTTACAGATATATTTATTCAGGCTTGGGGCAATACACACAGGACAGCAGGAACAGAGGCCAATACTGGATAAAGTCGAATGCTTACAGGGACTCTGTATCGCTTATGGCCAATCATAATTCGGAAGAGTATCTGCGAATTGAAGAAATAAAACTCAGGGAAGGCATGAAGCTGGACGAAGCTCTGTTAATCAACGACAAGCGGTTAGCCTTAGCCAAAATGGGGACTCCTATCTATGCCTTGGTTACTTTCAACCGCTCTCTCTTATATCGCAAAAAAAATGATGAAACAATGGAAAAAAGATTTTTGGTACTATCCGCTATATCAGATATACAATCCGCGATCAAAGACAATGCGTCAATCCCTATTCTTGCCAATAAGCTAATGCAGGAAGGGGATATAAACAGGGCATACCGATATGTGCGCTATTCCCTCGACAATATTAACGATTACAACACTCGCATCCGAAGCTCCGAAATATTAAACATTCAAGCTATTATCGACAAAGCCTACCAAAAGAAAAACGACGAACAAAAAAGTCAACTCCGCATATTCCTGATTATAGTGAGTATCCTATCCTTGCTTCTTGCCATATCGGCATTCTATGTATACAAACAAATGAGAAAAGGCATCCTCATAACTAAGAGGCAAAAAGAGACTAACCTGGAACTCAATGATCTGAACCAGAAGCTCCACCACATGAACAAAGAACTTCGAAAAATCAATTATGAGGTTGTTGAAGCAAACCATATCAAAGAGGAGTACATTGGCTACTTTCTGGATCAATGCTCAAAATATATAGAAAAACTAGATGATTTCAGAAAAACGGTAAACAGAAAGATTCAGGCCAGAGAGATAGAGAATTTATACAAATCGTTGAAAAACAACGATTTAAAGGGAAATGAATTAAGAGAACTGTTTAGTAATTTTGATATAATGTTTATTCACTTGTTCCCCGATTTTATTGATAAATTCAACTCCCTTTTACAGGACAATGAACAAATAACACTGAAAAAAGGGGAGATATTGAATAACGAACTCCGCATATACGCGCTAATCAGGCTAGGGATAGATGATAGCGGTAAAATAGCGAACTTTCTGGGTTATTCAGTAAACACGATATATAATTACCGGACTAAAACGAGAAACAGAGCCAAAATTTCCCGCGAAGACTTCGAATGGACTGTAAAAAAAATAGGCACATTCAGGAGATCGATGCAGATAATTATCTAGTTGCTGTTAGTAAAGATCAACCTTTTTCCATCAGTTTTTCAAACTCGGCTCTGGTTCCGGCAAAGGCATTCAGATCGACCACAGTTTTAATTCCGTCCAATCGTCCACGGTTGGTATATTGCCAAAAAAGCCAGCCGCGCTCATCCGGCAAATCGGGTTTGGATAATATATCCCGTATCCATATAGGATTATCAGGAAACTGATCGATCATGTAATTCTTATAAAATTCGTTCGTAGTATAGATAATAGCCTTTTTTCTATAATGATCTTCTATGATTTCGAGATAAACCGATATTTCATGTATCATATCTTCTTTACGGTTTTGCATCCGGCAATTGCCTGCATATTCCAGATCGACAACCGGAGGTAGGTCTATGCTGTCTCTGGGTACATAATGGATATAATTGCGCGCCTGTTCTTCTCCGGCTTTACAGAATGTAAAAAAATGGTACGCTCCTGCCGGAATATCATTATCCCGTGCCTGGCGCCAGTTTTCCTGAAACAGCGAATCTTTATGATTTCCTCCTTCTGTGGCTTTGATAAAGACAAATTGTACTGCCTGCCGGTCCAATACAGTCCAATCTATTTTTTGCTGATGATGGGATACATCTATGCCCTGAACCGGATATTCGGCATATGAAGGATAATTCATCCGTATATATCCATTGCTGTAAGCATAATAAAGGCCTATGCCGATGGATCCTAACAGCATTGCAACAATAAGGGCTATAATATATTTCTTCATATGCTGATACCTGACAACAATTACCGTGTTGCTAAGATATAATATTTGTAAGAAACCGTTTTAATTTTAGCGAAAATATTATTAAGAAACTGTTACTAAGATTTGCTATAAAATTTAAACGGTTTATAAAACGTTCTTAAATCTTTCCAGAAATTCTTTTGCCTGTTCCATAGTCAGGCATAATGGAGGAAGAAGGCGGAAGACATGGGTTCCGGTGGCTCCGGTAAAGACCTTTTCGTCGAAAAGCAGTTTTGCGCGTTTCTCCCTGACAGGTTCGTCAAATTCCATACCGATCATCAGCCCACGTCCGCGAACTTCCTTTATCTGCGGAAATTTTCTTAACTCTTCCATCAGGAAATTACCTACATTATAAGCATTTTCTATCAGA
Organism: Prevotella sp.; assembly: GCA_031263965.1. Lineage (GTDB taxonomy): Bacteria > Bacteroidota > Bacteroidia > Bacteroidales > Dysgonomonadaceae > Dysgonomonas. The sequence continues at coordinate 12,890 of JAISES010000409.1, forward strand.
TTTTCTTCTTTCAATATATCGAGTACGGCAATAGCTGCGGCACAAGCAAGATGATTGCCGCCAAATGTTGTCCCAAGCTGGCCGTACACAGCCTTGAACATCGGGTTGATCAATACCCCTGCCATAGGGAAACCATTACCTATACCTTTGGCTACAGTAATTATATCGGCTTGGATTCCATCATATTGATGAGAGAAAAATTTACCGCTGCGTCCATAGCCCGATTGTATTTCGTCAAGAATAAGTATTGTTCCTGTCTGCGTACATACCGCGCGCAATTCTTTCAGGAAATCAGTATCAGGCACATGGATTCCGGCAACGCCTTGTATTCCCTCGATAAGAACCGAGCTGTATTCTTTAGTCGCCAGTTCCTTCTTTATAAATTCAATGTCATTGAAAGGCGCAAAGATATAATTAGGATTTACATTCACCGGCGCCGAATAATCCGGTATATCTGTAGCTGCTACCGTAGCGGATGTACGTCCATGAAAAGCTTTTCTGAAAGCAAGTACTTTTTTCCGTCCATTGTGAAAGGATGCCAGTTTGATCGCATTCTCATTTGCTTCAGCTCCGGAATTGATCAGGAACAGGAAATAATCGGGATAGCCGCATTGCTCGCCAAGCTTTTGCGCTACTTCCTGTTGGAGTTTATTTATCACTGAGTTTGAGTAAAAACCTATTTTATTCAATTGATCCGTAATCTTCCGTACGTAGTAAGGATGCGTATGCCCTACCGAAATAACAGCATGTCCGCCATACAAATCAAGGTACTCATTCCCCTTGTCATCATACACATAACACCCTTCTCCTTTTACGATATTGATATCGAATAATGGGAATACATCGAATAATTTCATTGTTGATCTGTTTATTATAATATTTCAAATTTTATCGAACAAGTTACCAGTTACCACCCCGGCCCTCCCCGAAAGGAGGGAGTTCTGGGGTCGTTGGAGGGGTGACTTTCAGGCTCGCAATAACGAGAGAAAGCTATCCTGTTATAGATAAAGACATTCTCAAATTCGCTAATTTTCAAATTGACTTATTTATATTGTTTATTAATTCTATTACACCTTCTTTTTTGATGATATACATACCCAGCCGGACATCTGTAACGCCGTCTTTCAGTTTGTATGTATACACCGGATGCCCGTCCTGCTGCCCGATCTCAAAATAACTGAATCTGATATTGTCTTTCCCTTGCAGTTCATTTGTCACTTCCACGATGTGGGAAGAAATGACAAAAAACGAAGTTCTTATTTGAGCAAAGGCCGAAACAATAGCCAGAGTGCCGTCATAGGCATCCTTTACGTTTGTTCCTCTGAATAGTTCATCAAAGAGGACAAGCATATTCTTATTTGTTTTCAACCGTATGGCAACATCCTTTATCCTCATCACTTCGGCATAGAAATGGCTGTAACCCGAACTGAGATTATCCGAAATATTAATTGTCGTACATAATCCGGATAATATGCTGAACCTCATCTTCCCGACAGGGACGGGCAATCCTGCGTGCGCCAGATATACAGCTACGCCTAATGCTTTGAGAAATGTGGATTTGCCTGCCATATTCGGTCCGGAAACGAACAGTAGATTAGCCGACTTATCGAAATGAATATCATTGCCCACCGCGTCCTCTACAAAGAGATGCTTCAGGTCTTCTATATCGAGAACATTTTCTGTTTCGGGCAATATTTCAGGATAGGTCAGGTTGTACAGTTCTGCTGTTTTTACCACCGAAAGAAACGCATCGTACTCATATACCATATCGAGAATAAAAAAAACGTCTTTCCTGTTCGTATAACGAAACAGATAATCGAATCGGGCTATATCGTAAGCCGACAGCTCTTTTGAGTCTTTTATACGGTCAAACTCCAGCCGTTCGAACAAGCGTAATATCTCATCGTTATTTCTAAGTAAAAGAGCCGGGCAACCGGTTATTTTTAATTTATCTGCCAACTGTTGAGAGAACTTGTAAAAATCTTTTAATAAATTCACAAGGCTTTCTACTCCCTTCTCCACCAGATAGTAATCATTGCTTGAAGTCATTTTCCCAATGATCTTTCTTTCTATTGCAACAATCCGTGTCGGAGGTCTTTGTGTGCGACCGCTATGTCGTAAATAATATTCGGAAAAATCGAGGGCATCTTTATCCACATTGAGTCCCGATGGGAGATGTTTTTGGAAAAATGCAATGGCTTCTTTTCTTTCTTCAATTTTCTCATAATCGGACAAAGGATTTCTCAATATTTCATACAGGCGGTTTCTTCCCCCAATACATTGAGTGTGATTAAACAGGTTGAATACGGTCTTATCCGCTTTACTCAATCCAAAAATCTCCAGATCCTTCAGCGTCTGCTTATCTACTTCAAATTTCATCGCTCCGGCATTATAAGGTTTATATATTTCATAGATACAGGTCGAAGTTATTTTCCATACCCAATTCTTATAATTCTTTCATATATTTTACCACCTTACCCATAGCCACATCCCAGTTCAGTCGGGTTTTATAATCATTAAACGCAGACAAGGCCAGTTCGTTATACCTCTTTTTGTCGGTAAAGGCCTCATATATTCGCCTGGCATATTCC
>JAISES010000470.1 GCA_031263965.1 Prevotella sp.
CATCGAATATGATAACGCCGTTGGAATAATTTCCTTGTTCGCTACTTATTCCTTTTTTAGATAGAAGCTGTTCGTAAGCACGTTCAAATTCGGGAGGGGTATCATCTCCCTCCGGTTTGTTCGATTGGCCTGCTGCTATGAGGGTACAACCAACAAAAATTCCTGCAATAATTAGTTTTTTCAACATAAGCTTTCTCTTAAGGATACCGGATTTTATAAAGATATAAAAATCCGTGTATTTAAAAATTTATTTTACATTGAAGCCCGATAGAGGCTTGCGAGTAAGGAGTCGGCATCCAGACAACGGGTTCTACCCGCATGGAAAGATCCGGGGATATATCAAAGCCGTACAGTTGAGCATCTACATAGGCGTCTATCATGCATAATGCGTATACTCCGACTGCTGCTATTATGGACAAATCACGGTTTCTTCTGTAAAAGTCTTTACCTCTCTTCAATCGGGAGGTCAGGGACTCTCTCATCGATGCATTATTAATATAATCCTCCCTGTTTTCATTAGGCGATATGAAATCGTGCCAACTGGTAGTTGTTGTCGGATTCAGTATTAAATCTCTGTATGCATCTCTGTATTCATTATAACGCGCGCCATTCCAGGTTATTGCATATGTAAAACCAAATGCGCCCCCCAATACGATTGGCAATTTCCAGTATTTACGATTGTAAAATTGACCCAATCCCGGTAATATAGCCGAATATATGACTGCTTTTTTGGAGTCAGGTTTAAATTCGGGTTTGTTAAAAACAATAGTATCTAATAAAACCGCTGTTTTTGCACGGGATACAGTATCTTTTCTTACCGGTTTTACCGGCTGTTTACCGGCTGTGACCGTATCTTGCACAAGAGGTTCCTGAGCTTTTATGTTCATAGAGAGACTTCCCAGAAAACAAAGTGTACAAATCGTAAGTCCTATCCTCATATTGATATTACGTAGAATATCTTGGTTTATTTTTTAAATTGATCAAAAATCTCTATAATTCTTTCCAGCTCTTCTTCAGATTTGAAAGGAATACTTATTTTTCCTTTTCCCCTGTCGTTGCAGGTTAATTGTACTTTAGCAGAAAAAAACCTTGAAAGATGATCTTTTAACAGTTCAAATTCTTCGGGAGTTGCTTTTTTCGCTCCTGTTTTCTTTATTGATTCTACAGCTTTTTCTTCTTTGAGCAATTCTTCCAGTTTTTCTCCCTTACTGATCGCCCTGACGTATTCTTCTACTTTACGGACAGATAACCCTTCTTCCAGTATGAGTTCGTAAACTTCCAGCTGGGTAGGCGCGTCTTCCAGTGTCACAATCGTACGGGCATGGGCCATGTCTATCTTTTTATCTCTCAGGCCCATTTGTATTTCGGCCGGAAGTTTGAGCAAGCGCAGATAGTTGGCTATGGTAGTTCTTTTTTTACCGACTCTTTCGCTTAGCCTTTCCTGTGTAAGGTTGTAAGACTCAATCAGGTTTTGGTAAGCTAAAGCGATTTCAATGGAATTCAGGTCTTCTCTCTGGATATTTTCCACAAGAGCCATCTCCATTACATTTTCGTCCTCTGCCGTCTTTATATAAGCCGGAATAGTGCTCAGCCCGGCCAATAATGAAGCTCTGTAACGACGTTCTCCCGCTATGATCTGGTACGAATCGTCATTTATTTTTCTTAATGTTATAGGCTGTATAACGCCTATCTGGCGGATAGATGTTGCTAGTTCCTGCAAGGCTTCTTCGTCGAATGCCCTGCGGGGCTGATCGGGGTTGGCCTGTATTTTGGATAATTCTATTTCATTGATCGAAGAAGAACCTTCTGTTTTTACTTCATCAATGGTGATGAGAGCATCTAGCCCCCTGCCTAGAACCATTTTTTTAGTCATAACAATAATTATAAGTATTTACAGAATTACAAAGTTAAGAAACTGTTTGAATTTTATCGAAAAATATTATCACAGGATTTGAAAAAACTTCTTAGCAATTTTTTTATGCTCTTTTCAGCGTATTTTATCCTTTTTCCTTTTGGTTTAGCCCGCTAAACCTGCAAGCAAAAAGAACAAAATCCATCTGAAAATATCTATAAAAAATATTTGCTATAAAATTCAAACAGGTTCTAAGAATTTTTCTCAATAAGTTCCTGTGCCAGTTGCATATGATTGACAGCTCCTTTCGATGAAGCATCATATACAAGTACGGGTTGTGCAAAACTTTGCGATTCGCTTAGTTTGATATTCCGCTGTATCACAGTATTGAATACCAGTTCCCTGAAATGGTTTTTAACCTCTTCGTATATCTGGTTAGCCAATCTCAGGCGGGCGTCATACATCGTCAGCAAAAAACCCTCTATTTCAAGTGAAGGGTTAAGTTTTGCTTTTATTATTTTTATTGTATTCAGCAGTTTGCTGATGCCTTCCAGCGCGAAATATTCACATTGTACGGGGATAATAATAGAATCGGCGGCAGTCAGGGCATTGACTGTTATTAAGCCCAGCGAAGGGGAGCAGTCGATCAGTATGTAATCATAATCGGGCTTCAAAGGGCTAAGTACGGCAGCCAGCTGCTTTTCCCTGTTTTCTACGTTGAGCATTTCCAGTTCTGCCCCTACAAGGTTGATGTGCGACGGCAATACATCGAGGCGTTCGATCTCTGTTTTTACGATGGCCTCTTTAGCAGAAGTGGATCCTATAAGGCATTCGTAAATGGTTTTTTTTACTTTTTTGATATCGACGCCTAATCCTGACGATGCATTTGCCTGGGGATCTGCGTCCACTACCAGCACTGTCTTTTCCATAGCCGCTAACGAAGCTGCTAAATTTATTGTGGTAGTAGTTTTCCCTACACCTCCCTTTTGATTGGCTAATGCGATTATTTTACCCATAGAAGCTAATGACTGTTTTTTTAGATGACAAATTAAATAATAAAATGCAGGAAATGAATGTTAAATATGTGTAACAATCCATATCATGTTGAAAAGTCGGATAGATTGTTAATAAAGTGGGTATCTCATACCTATTTGTTTAATACATCCTTTTCGAATTGTTACGCTGCAAAGATAGCTTTTAAAGTGGTAAATGTTACCTTTGCAAAAATATTTTTATGGCTTCAGTATTACAGATAGACGGATTGACAAAAAGTTTCGGTGATTTGGTGTTGTTTCGCAATGTATCTTTTGGCGTGGCGGAAGGTGAACGCATCGGCCTGATCGCGAAAAACGGATCGGGAAAGACTACATTACTTAATATTATTACCG
>JAISES010000474.1 GCA_031263965.1 Prevotella sp.
GAAAGCAGAAACGCCTTTCGATCTCGGTTTTTGGGTTGGTTGTTGTTTTTTAGTTTCCATAATGATAATAAATAATTTAAGTTTAGTGAATCAATTTTTTATTTTATTTATATTTATCTTAGTTCAAATCAAAAAATGCCCCTAGTGACAATCTTCAAGGGTACAAATATACTATTCTGTTTTTTCTTTCAAAGTATCTTGTCCCAAATATTGCACTCAGACCTGCGCTCTTAACTAAATATAACGCCAAAAACAGTTTTTGATAGAGAACGATTAAACAAATCCAAAGGTTTTATTTACATATATGTGGTTTCTGTCAAGTCAAGTGTCCCACAAGGTATTAAAGCAAACTCTTTCTCATATTTCAGCTAGCAAAAATAGGATTAAATATTATTCCATGCAATTAAAAAATATAAAAAAAGTCTTATTAAACCTATTTATCGATACATAACTCATCATTAAGCGCTATTACGGCATCCTTGTACGACTCTCTTTTAATAACAAACTGCATATTAACCTGACGCAGGGATTGAGCAAAGCTTTCCACGTTTATACCCCTTTCAAATAACGCTTTCGATGCACGATATAAGAACCCCGGCAATGCGATATTAGTACCCATAACGCATACCAAAGCAACCCTCTCGACAGTAACCTGATAAAAACTGCTTTCAAGCTCTGTGATCAGTTCGCGGGACTTATAGTTATCCCAAACAACCATTGTTATCGAATTGGCATTGGTAGATTTAAGGATGTAGCTGACACCGAATTTAGCAAATATCTGCATTATTCTTAAGTCGAAACCGACTTCGCCGACCATCATCGGATCGTGAATCTCAATAGCCAAGACTTTGTCTGTTCCCGAAACGATTTCAATTTTAGGAATTTCCGATATATACTCTCTGGTAATCAGTGTTCCGGGGTGTTCCGGCTCAAAAGTATTTTTTATGCGGATATCTATATCAGCCAATTCCAACGGTTTAGATGCTTTAGGATGAATAGCCTCCATTCCTATATCAGCCAACTGGTCGGCTATTATATAGTTGGTACGGCCTACGGGAACAACCTTGTCTACCCCAACAATATTAGGGTCGGCGCTTGACAAATGATATTCTTTATGAATAATAGCCTCTTTTGCATTTACCTCTACGGCAACTTTACTAAATGTAACTTCGGTATACCCCCGGTCGAAAGCGCGCATAATACCCTCTGTTCCTTTGGTATATCCGGTAACCACACACATAACGTTGCTAAAGTCGATTCCTTTGAAAGCCCTATGGATACGTTCGTCTATAGTCAACGGCAGCGAGTCGTTAAACCCACATAGATCTACAAACCGGGCTGAGACTCCGTTATTATTCAGTATGTTTACCGTATTCCACGCAGAATGCGCCTCCCCTATTGAGGCCAGTATCTCGCGCGCAGCCAGGCAAATATCCTCAGCATTGACATAACCGGATGCCATCACCTTGCTCAAGCTATGAAGCATGGTCTTGGCCTGTTTAATACGGAATGTTATAAACTCCTCCGCTTCCTTCTGATCCAGGCCTATTTCTTCGAATCCTTTATTGATCATTAGCAGACGCTGGCGTAAACTATCTAACCCTATGCTGTAATCGCTATTTTCGAGAAATTGTACGTAAACACCCGGCTCACCGGTTTTTTTATGTTCTAAAAGCCAGTTAGTCACATTATTATATGCCGAAACGACAAAAATACGATTGTACATATCTTCGGGTTTCCTTTTTCCGGAAATCAAATTTTCCAGTACATCTTTAAACTGGGACATGGATGTTCCGCCAATCTTCTCTACTGTAAGCATTTTTATATTCAGAGCCTGTTTAAATTTCTAACGAATATTTTCTATATAGATTAAGAAAAATTCTGCGCAAAAATAATAAAATAATCTCATACCTTCTACTTATATGGAAATTTGTCATTTTTTTGTAACAATAAACGGGCAGGAAGCAAAACTAAGTATAAGTAATCAATAAAAATAAATGACGTGTTTATATGTTCGTATTCTCCCGTCATTGCGAGGGTTTACCCGACGCAATCCAGTTGTATTTTCGGACAGTCACAAAGGACTGCCCCTACCACTAACCGGCCAATTTCCGGATTGCTTCGCCTTTCAGGTTCGCAATGACGGGAGAAAAAGAACGTATATATCAGACTATGTTCTACTACCGATTCGTATGATTTATAAATATTTATAACCGGCAACTCAAATTACCTAACCATAAATAAACAATCAATCAATGGAGCTTAATATAATATGGAATATCGATCCGGAAATATTTAGTATTGGAAATTTTCAATTCAGATATTATAGTTTGTGTTGGCTGATGGCTTTTGCCGGTTCTATTTTTGTGCTCAGAAAGATTTATATAAAGGAGCTTCTTGATCCGGAGTTGTTGTTTAGCCTCGCCATTTATATATTCTTCGGGGTAGTAATAGGAGCAAGATTGGGGCATTGCCTGTTCTACGACCCTGACTATTACTTATCTCACCCTCTCGAAGAGTGATTTTACCCATATCTAAAGATGTATCGGGAGGCTACCGTTTCGGATATGCAGGATTGGCCAGTCATGGAGGCGTTGCGGGTATAATTATAGCAATAATCATATATTGTTATAAAAAGAACCAAAAAGTGTGGGATGTTTTAGACAAACTTGGTTTAGTAGGCCCTTTGGCTGGGTTCTTTATTCGTTCAGGTAATTTTTTTAATTCCGAAATAATAGGTACTCCTTCAGATATGCCTTGGGCAATTATATTTAAGCGTGTAGACATGTTGCCTCGTCATCCGTCCCAACTCTACGAAGCATTATGCTACTTGCTTATATTCTGCATAGTGTATTATATTTATACAAAAAAACGGGATCAGCACCAACATGGCTTTGTTTTTGGCATTACCATATTTTTAGTGTTTGTTAGTAGATTCCTACTGGAATATACTAAGGTGGTTCAGTCATCTTTCGAAGAGTCTTTACCTTTAGATATGGGACAGATACTTAGTATCCCCTTTGTGCTGTTGGGTGTGATAGTTATAATTACAAGGTGTTCTAGAAAACTCTTTTAATAGTACCCCAATCCAATAACAGGCGAATACCCCAATCCTGATATTTCGCTTTGCGGAAAGATACAAAAGCTCCTACGTTCAATAGAGGGGTAATATTCAGAGAGTATCCCGCTTCCGTGTATAGCTTCATGTCGGGTGTATATAGATTCTTCAAATGCAGGGTTTCCGTAAACATTTTTCTTTGGAAATATGGTTTGCGCTTAATCAATAAATGATTACTATTGTAGTTCAGCATGCTGCTTATCCAATACTTGCCGGTTGAAGCCGAATAGTTGTCTAGCAACATAAAAGAGGTGAATGGCGATTTCAGGTTGATCATTACATTGGATGTGTTGAAATGCTGATAATCGGCAAAATGAAGATTGCTTTTATTTCCTATGAAGCTACCGCCGCTTACCTGGTAAATGAAACGGTTAAATTCATTCAACGTAACATTCTGAGAAATAGCAAGTCCTATTTTCCGGTATCTGGAATTGTTGGTTTGCCACGAAGAAAACCCTTCGCTATATCTCAGATAGAAAGTGGGAGATGTAAGCTTTTCGTACCGTTTAGCCCCGTCCCTCACAGAATAGTAAGCATAAGGAGTGTAGTTTATGCCTGCATAGTATACGGTTTTATCGAATCGGCCGTCAGGATATATGTTTGGAGATATTTTGCTGCGTTTTCCCCAGGTATAATCCGTATGATTGCTTAATCCCGACCGCCTGGCTATTTCAAATCCTGTTATCAGTTTCAATCCGTTGGAAATATCTATATTGTTGGTAACGGAAATAAAATCTTTCTGATAATAATAATTATAGTTTTTTCCCTTCATCAATGAATTAGTCGCATTATTGAACCGGATGATGCCATTCGGATTAAAGTCTTCACTTACAGAACCTGCCGAGACTTCTAATTTGCCTAGCCGCCTAGGCGCATAGCTTAGGCTTATGTCTCCGCCTCCGAGTAATCTTTTTCGGGATAGAGCATAGTATACATATGGAGATACTTCCAGCCTGTTGTGTTTATTCAGCTTGGTTTTTACTTTGAATTTTTGTCCCAGCCACAGCCCATCCACAAAGTTATATTCGGGAGCACCGCGGAACAGTCCGTCGTATTCTAAAACTACTTTGCCGGAATCGTTTCCAATTCGTCCTCCTGTAAAAATATCCGTAAAGGAAAATTTTGGATTATGGTGCTCTTTCCTCACCGAATCGAGATGCTGCTGAACAGAATCCTTTTTCTCGAAACCGGATATTTCCCGTTTGTCCAAGGGTATAATTCTAATGTTGGCCCAGTAGATAGAGTCTCTTTTGTTAGCGAGGCTATCGGCTGTTACCCTGTATAATGTATCTTTCTTTATCTCAAAGTTTCTCTTTTTATTGGGATCTTTCTTTATCAGCTTATTCGCTATTTCATCATTCACCTCAATGTCGCGATAGGCAAGGGATGCATAATAATTCATAATAACATGGTTTCCAAGCAGATTAATCTCTGATTCGGTAATATATGTTATCGGCAGATATACCTCAGGGACAATCCCCTGATAAGTGATATTGTAGAACCAATTGACGCTGAGGGTATTCGCTTTTAGTTTCACGGAATGAATATGCCATGTGTTTTCGGCGATATAAATATAGCCTTCATAAAGTGCAGGGTCTTTTAGTTTGGGTTCCACCTTTATTTTGTTTATGACCGATCCGCCTTCTTCCGAAAAACCTTCGTATCTGAATTTATAGTAGGTAAAGGCTTTAGGGTTCAGGGGTGATATGAGGGAACCTACCTTGGGATTGTATAGAGACGACCTGGTGATACCCATTGCATCTTTTGAATCCAAATTGTCAGGGATACTGCTCGAGAAGGCTTTGACCGTCTGTTTGTACTTGTCAGGTGCTGTAAATTGTATTTCACTGAATGATTCTTGTACAAATACGCGGTTTTTGAATTCCGATAACTTTACACCCTCTTCCTTTTTTGCAAGTTTATCTACTAAAGAAGCTACTTTTAGTAATTCTGCGTTTCCTTTTATATATACATCTGCTGTATATGCTTTTGCGGATTCGGCATAAAAGGGAGCTTTAGCTATCGCCTTTCTCATGATAGGGTAAGCCGGATCCTCACCTTTCGATACTATAACCTCATTCAGCATGAAAGGGTTTTCTTTCAGGGTGACATTGACTGAGATTGTCCCTGTTGAGGAAATCTCTACTTTTCTTTCCTCGGTTTTAAATCCCAGACATCTATATTCCACTGAGTAATTTCCCGGAGCAAGGGTTGTCTGGTAATACCCGTCTTCATTGCAAATCAGTCCCTGATTTATTTCTTTAATAAATACAGAACTGCCGTACAAGGGGGCGGCTGTCTTATCGACTATCTGGCCTTTAAAGTTTTGTGCAAAAAGCTGAGATGTAAAAATTATATAAATAGTAAAATACAGAATATATTTCATTGGTGAAATTTGTTAATTAACATAGTTTGCCGATAGGCACAAATGTATTATATTTTTTTTATGCGACGAAACTGTTTGAATTTTATAGCAATTTTTTTTCAAATCACATAATAATTTTTTCGCTAAAATTTAAACAGTTTCTAAGTTCTATAAAATCTTGTTGTCGTATCTGATTGTTTTATTTAAATGTTCTTTTTCTCCCGTCATTGCGAACCGCCTGCGGTGAAGCAATCCAGTTGTATCTTTCTCCTGAGGGTGCCTGTACTTGAAGCTAACAGCCTTGACTTTTTGTAACTTTTTGGTCAAGCAAAAAGTTAAGAAAAGGAATCGAAGATTCCGCATAATAAAAACGAACATATTTTCTTAACATAATCAAGCCGCTGACAGGTATTTTTTTAATGATTAATTAGTTGACAAAGCCATTATAAAAATCACCGTTATAGAAATATTCTATAATAGCTGAATTTTAATTTTTTCTTTTGTATATCTTTGTATTCCGAAAAACGATATTATACATGGCTTCAGCAAAATCGTGGATATCGGCTCTGCGCCCACGCACTTTATTTTTAGCGACAGCTACAGCCCTTTGTGGAAGCGGCATAGCGTATAGCAGTGGTAAATATAGCATACTTGTGCTTATCCTTACTATACTGATTGCCAACATCCTCCAACTATTATCCAATATGGCAAACGATCTGGGAGATTTCGAACATGGAACGGATACAACAGGCGAACGTGTAGGGCCTCAACGTACGGTGCAAAGCGGAGCAATCACCCCAAAACAAATGAAGAGGGCGATATATATTGCTATCGGATCTGCTGCCATTGTCGGATGCTTACTCATCTACGTTGCCTTGCAGTTTATGGAACTAACGTATATTCTCATATTTCTGGCACTGGGAGGCGCAAGCATCGTGGCCGCTATTAAATATACAGCAGGGAAAAACCCGTATGGGTACAAAGGGTTGGGTGATATATTCTCTTTTGTTTTCTTCGGGTTGGTGTCTGTTGCAGGCACTTATTTCTTACATTCACACCAACTGGACTTCAAGCCTTGGTTGCCTGCTACCGGACTGGGTTTTCTTACCGTTTGCGTGCTTAATCTTAACAATATGCGCGACATAGACAATGATCGTAAGTCGGGTAAAATCACTATTCCGGTTCGTATCGGCCTAAAGAATGCGAAGCTTTATCATGCGGCACTAACGATTGGGGCGATGGCATGCTTTATCGTTTACTCGATTCTTTATACAGAACATTGGTATCAGTATTTGTACTTATTAAGTTTCATTTTCTTTATAAAGATATTAGCAGACATATTTCGCATCTCTGAAAATCGCCGGCTCGATCCTTATCTGAAATACACATCGATGGGGACATTTATTTTGTCTGTTTGTTTTTGTATTTGCATCAATCTATAAGTATGAAAAAGATAGGATTATTATCAGACACCCATAACTGGTGGGACGACAAGTACGAAAAATACTTTGCCGAATGCGACGAAATATGGCATGCCGGAGATATAGGCTCTCTTGATCTGGCATTACGATTCGAAGCCTTGAAACCTTTTCGTGCTGTATATGGCAACATAGACGACAGTAAAGTGCGAAGGGCATATCCCGAAATCCTGCGTTTTACACTGGAAGATGTAGATGTACTGATGACGCACATAGGCGGTTATCCGGGGAAATACGACCCTTTTATCCGTCCGATCCTTTACGCAAAGCCACCTAAATTATTCATCACAGGCCATTCCCACATCTTAAAGGTGATGTTCGATAAAAAACTGAACTGCCTGCATATCAATCCCGGGGCTGCCGGAAAATATGGATTTCATAAAGTCAGGACGTTAGTTCGTTTTGCACTTGACAATGGAAATATCTCCGATCTGGATGTAATCGAACTAAACGATTAATAACCTATTTAAAAATAGTGACGTGTTTATAGGGTCAGAGTTTTCCACGTCATTGCGAGCCTGAAAGGCGAAACAATCCGGAAATTGGCCGGTTAGCGGTAGGGGCAGCCCTTTGTGGCTGCCCGAAGATCAATCTTTTTTTTGCTGCGCAACACACAGACTACAAGTCTGCGCCAGCGGGGGAATGAGTACTGAAATAGATATATAGATAAAAAAAACAGGTTACTCACATTTTAGAGCAACCTGTTTTTATCAGAATAAATTCAATTCAT
>JAISES010000014.1 GCA_031263965.1 Prevotella sp.
TAACACACACTCTATCTTTATATCTATCTATATATTTTTTTTATTATATTTTAGTTACAAAATATTTCTATCTCACTAAATAAAACACACACACACACACACACACACACACACACACACACACGTACGCATACGCGTATCATATTGTAGCCGCGTTTTCAGCGTATATCTGCACAAGAAAAGATTATGGCTTTTCTCTCTATGCGGTAAGTATTTCTTTACTCAAATTCATAGCAATACGATGAAGAAAACAGGAGTATTTGGCGGCTATCTGAGCGGAGGTGTTTGTTGGAGTGGTTTCGGCTTGCCCGTACATATATTATACGACAATATTAGAGGAGTGATGAACGGATCACGAATCATAAATTATAAATGGCGAAAAATGGCGGATAATTTCGCCATTACAACGCAATCTCTCCTGTTTGGGTATGTTTCCATGTCGACCGATTTATCGTGCGGCACAACGTCTAAAAAGAGCAAAAAAACAAAGAGACGAATAGAGCAAGAAAAACAGACAGAAACCTGTTCATTTTTTCATTCATCTACTTATTCATTTATTGTCATAGGACAAAAGGAACAGGAAGCGAAAGAGCAAAAGAACAAGGTGAAAATAAATGATATTATCATACAACAAAATGATATTGACAATCAACTGAATGGTATTGACGGTCGACTGAATGGTATTGACAATCGACAGAATGACATTGACAGTCGACAGAATGACATTGACAGTCGACAGAACGACATTGACAGTCGACAGAACGACATTGGCAGTCGACAGAACGACATTGGCAGTCGACAGAATGACATTGACAGTCGACAAAATCATATTGACAGTCGACTGAATCATATTGGCAATCGACTGAATTATATTGACAGTAAACATAACAAAAATAATAAATTACAAAAAATGAAAAATAATCAATTACAAAAATTTGTACACTTATTAAATAATCAAAAAGAATATATTTATGGATAAAAGAAGTATCGCAGCTAAACTGCATCGTATTGAAATTGCTATTTTGGGAGCATTAAACAGTCCTGAGATATTGGAGAAATTAAAAGCTTATGGTATTACGATTGAACGTATTAACAACGGAAAGCAATTATGGGATTATGTAAATCACTTGATGGCAATTCAGGTGAAAGAGTATGGAAAACAATATGCGGCTACCGACGAACAAGAAAAGTTTTTAACACTTACCTATGCTCAATATATGATACTGGTAAAAGTGTCGCGGGTGGCGTTTAAAAAACAGCCGAATATTCTTGCAAGTTTAGGGATTACAGGGATGCGTTCACGCAGTCTTTCGGGATGGTTGCGCAGAGCGCGAATACTTTATATCAACCTCATGGAAATGCCGGACGCTCTTGAGATGTTGGTCGTATATGGTTATACGGTAGAACGTTTACAAAAAGAATTGCAAGACGTAGAAGAAGTAGAAAATCTACACATTAAACAATTGAGCGGAAAAAGCACAGCACAGCAATCTACTCAAAAACGGGATGAAGCATTCGACGAACTTTGCGACTGGTTCAGCGATTTTCGCGCTATTGCCAGAATTGCATTATACGACGACCCTCAACTACTCGAAGCGCTTGGAATAGTGAAAAAATAGAAATATAACAGTTAATATTAGATAACAGAAAATGAATAAAAAAAGAAATATACAAATGATCAAGGAAGATATACAGAATACGTTCTATTTTAGCGCTCAGACGACGCAGATTAGAAAGATTTTTGCAGATAATCCGTGTTTATCTTTTCAATCTGTACTACCTGTGCGCTTATTTAAGCGAGCAGATGGAGAGACAAAAGGGACAGGCAAAGACTTGTCTAATTGTCCGCTCGTCTACTCGTTCACCAAAACAGTAATTAATCAAATTTTCAAATATAATATTATCAGCAATGAAAAAGTTCATTAATTTAGCACTGGGAATGCTGATGACAATATCAGCCATTTATTCCCAATCAGTAACATACCTGGAGAATTTCGACGGGTATACGGTTTCTTACACATCTATTTCTATTCCTGCTACGGTTAAGGGATGGAAAGTGGATACCCATTATGTCAGTCCGCCCAATTCTTATTTGGGTTCAGTTCCTAATTCACAGGGGCAGGAGGTCATATTGGAGAGTCCTGTTTGTGATTTTACAGGGTATTTGAATGTCTATTTGCATTTCAAACACATTTGTAAAGTCTCTCCGCTGGATACAATTCGGTTGGAGTACAGAATTTCGAATCAGAACTGGCAAAGTATTCCGGTAGAAACATACCAGGGGGAAGCTCTTTCGTATGTTTCGCAGGGATTCAGTTCTGCATCTTATCCGCAATGGAAGGCGGAAGACAGTACGGCATTGCCCGATAAATCATGGTGGAAAGAAGAACTTTTTGACCTTGGTTTTTTTGTTGGAGCAGATGCAAACGTTCAGTTTCGTTTTATTATCAAAAAGGGAAACAAATCGGGAACGCAGATTTCATACGGTTGGCTCCTGGATGATATAGAAATTATCGGATCAACGGTAGAATTGAAAGACCCTTCGGTGGAACTGGTACAACCCTATCCGACCGGAGTGATGTACAGTGCAGGTCCTTTTCCTGTTCAGGCTAAAGTGGTCTCAAAGACTTCGGCTCCCGTCTCTGGGGCAAAGTTGTATTATACGAGTACATTTAACGGCGTAGTAACGCAGGATAGCATCTTAATGGATTCTATAACCGGAACCTCATTGTGGACTGGGAATTTACCCACGTTTGTGTTGGGATCAAAAATCATTTATTCTGTTGTTGGGATGGACGCCTTTGGCAACATGTCAATGGTAACGGACAGTTTCAGTATTGCAACAACGACGTCTGTTTCCGTTTCGGCGAGTTTGGATGGATTTATTTCTCCCGTAGTCGGACAGGTTATGGGAGGGGCGTCGGTACCGATTACCGTTGTGCTTCATAACAATGGACTGAACGATTTAACAACGGCAACGATTCATTATACGGTAAACGGCAATATGCCTACTCTCGTCAATTGGGCAGACACTTTGCCGTGGGACTTTACAACACAGGTGAATTTGGCGAATTACACCGCTCGTTCAGGAGATTTTGATACGATAAAAGTTTGGGTCAGTCAGCCTAATGGAGGCGCCAATGCGCCAAATGCGAACGATACTGTCATTATCATTGCTTATGGCTGTGCGCTTCCAACAGGAGGCACTCATACATTTGGTTCCGGCGGTATTTTCCCTGACTGGAGCAACTTTACATCCATATTACAAAACTGTCCTCCGACAAGCGATGTTACGCTGGAATTTATATCCGGTACCTATACGCAAGGTTTTAATTTGACCAATATTTCCAATTATATGAATGGGCATACGCTTACGCTGACTTCACAAAGCGGCATTGCAAGCGACGTTACCATACAGGTTGCCGGAACAGGAATCACGCTTAACAATAGCAATAATATTGTTATAAAAGCCTTGACTATAAATGTAAGTTCGGGGACTTCCAACAGATATGGAGTCAATTTTACCGGTGCATGCAGTAATGTTGTCGTCCGCGATTGTCGTATAGTAGCCGCTACGTCAACAAAGACTAACGAAGTTTCCACCACCGTAGTTCCCATTAACAAAACAGAGACGGCGGGTATAGCGCATAACATTTCTTTTATTCATAATGAGATAGACGGAGGATATAGAGGTATAAATTTTGACGGAGGTACGGGTACTACGTCTTACGGTACAAATATGGTTATTGACAGCAACACCATTACCAAAGCCTCCAATGCAGGTATCTTTCTTCGCTATGCCAACGGAAACAGTATTTCCTATAATACGGTTAAAAGCAGAACAGACGACTTTTCTAGAGAATGGACGGGAATACAAGCCTTTTATGCCAACACTAATATCATTGGCAATCGTATTTTTTCGCCCGAAATCAAAGCAGCTACTATAAGAGGTTTGTATCTGCTTCACCTTAACGACGCCTATACACAGGACACAGCCTTGATAAGCAATAATGAAATCAGCCTGCTTTCCGATAGCAACGGCGGAGATGGTACTATGTATTCACATGGAATAGTTACTGACCAGTGTAAGGCAAAAATTTTCTTCAATTCTATTTATTATACCGGAGCCCATATCACAGCACGTGGAATCTCGGTGGTAAGTATTGCAGGTATTTTGGATATTCGATACAACAATATTTTCATGACAAATGCCGCTGCTGCTCCGATTTTTTTAGTAGGGAACCGGATTCTCGAATCATGGTATATTGATTACAATAACTTGTATGCACCGAAAAATATAGCTATCCACAATGAAATTCCTATAACAACCATAGAAGAATGGCAATCGCTCATGACGATGGATAAAAACACATTCCAGCTACCTCCTAACAGCATCCTTGACCCTAAACAAAGTTTGCAACAAAGCAGTTACGCAGGCTTCATTGCTCCCATTCATCCGGAGGTGTTTACCGACATT
>JAISES010000048.1 GCA_031263965.1 Prevotella sp.
TTATTGTGGTTTATACTACCGCGATGGATTGTGTCCGCCCCGGTTTCGAAGGAACGGATTTTACCATACAAACCGTTATTACGCATCTGAGCGGCATTATTATAGGTGTAAGTTCCGGAAAAATCGCCGCCATGATTACCTATAAAGGCCTGTTTGTTGTAGAAATGTGCATTGCTGCCGTTTCCTTGTTATTTATACTATTTGCTTATAAGTTGAAGAGCCCCTCCAACTTCCCCGAAAGGGAGGCTTGAGGCAAAGCCACAAAAGAAAATGAAATATTTATAATTAAAAATTACCCTCTTTGTCGCCTCCCCTAGGGGAGGTTGGAGGGGCTAAATAAAAATGAAACAAGAATTGCTGAATAAGTACAGTGTGCCTGTACCCCGCTATACAAGTTATCCTCCTGCCAATTTCTTTAATGAATCGTTTACTTCCGGTTCGTACAGGGATGCTGTGATAGCATCGAATACCCAAAAACCGGAACATATTTCAATATATATCCATATTCCGTTTTGTTATCAAATGTGTTATTATTGCGGTTGTAATTCACAGTTGCTTAAAGATAAAGCGGCAACCGGTGACTATATAGAAGCATTGAAAAAGGAAATAAGGATGGTGTTGCCCCTCCTCTATCATAGCCGGAAAATATCGCAGATCCATTATGGCGGAGGTACGCCTACATCTCAGCCGGTTGCAGTACTGAAAGAGATAAACCAAATGATCCTTTCGGAATTTGATTGTATCGAAAACCCTGAGATTGCCGTCGAATGCCATCCGGGATATATGAATGAGCAATATTGGCTCGATCTGATTCGGGCAGGGTTTAACCGTATCAGTATCGGTGTGCAGGATTTCAAAGAGGAAGTACTGAAAGCTTCTAACAGAAAGGCCTCTCGTATGCCAATGGAAGATATAGTCAAAATAATAAGGGATAACGGCTTGTCCGTAAATATGGATTTTATATACGGGCTTCCGTTGCAAACGCCTGAGTCTTTTGCCGAAACAATCAATAAGGCTATATCTTTAAGGCCCGACCGCATTGTCACATTCTCTTATGCGCATGTGCCTTGGGTAAATAAATTACAGGAAAATCTGGAAAAGGCCGGATTGCCTTCTGTTGAAATGAAGAGCCGGATATATGAAACTGCAAAAGGGTTGCTGATGGATGCCGGATATCAAACCATCGGGCTCGATCATTTTGTCCTTCCTGACGATGAGCTTTACAAAGCTTTAGAATCGAAAGCATTGCACCGGAACTTCCAGGGATATTGTACCCGCCGGACAACAGGGCAGGTTTACGCTTTTGGTATAACAGGCATAAGCCAGTTAGCCTCGGCTTATAGTCAGAATACCAAAGATCTGGATACGTACATTGAACAGGTAAATAAAGAAAACCTTCCGTCAGCAAAAGGATATGTACTGAGTAGAGAAGAGCAGATCACTCGCGAAGTTATTTCCGAACTGATGTGTAATTATACAGTAAAATGGGAGGACATAGCAAACCGGATGAATATTTCCGTAAATGAAATAAAAGAAGCTTTAAATTACAATGAGGAGGTTCTGTCCGGTTTTGCAAAAGACGGGATCATTGAATTTGACGATAAGCATATTCTCGTCTTGCCCGCGGCAGCCCCATTTGTGCGCAATGTCGCTGCTTCTTTGGACAAGCTGATGTTGAATGGCGGGAAACTCTATTCCAAGCCCGTGTAGAAAATCTTATCAGTAACAACTCGGGTTGCTATTTATTAAGCCGTCATTGCGAACCGCTTGCGGTGAAGCAATCCAGCCGGAATGTTCTTTTATGGATTGCTTCATCGTTTCACTCTTCGCAATGACGGGAGAATAATTTGAAGATGACGTCTATAATGTTCTATTAAATAGAAACTCTATTATATGATCTAAATTGCCATCTTATTTTTTACACGTTATTTAATAGAAAATATTCATTGTATATTTGTTTATAAATTCAGGGACTATGAATGAAGCGACATACGACTGTATAGTTATTGGTGGAGGTATAAGCGGAATATCATTCGCCCATTACCTTGGAAAGGCGGGGAAGAAAGTATTGATAGTAGAAAAAAACAACAGGATAGGAGGCCGGATACAAACCGGACATTCTTCTGTGGATCCTGGCTATTGGTTCGAACTGGGATCGCACACCTGCTACAATTCGTATGCCAATTTGCTCTCTATTGTCAATGAAACAGGGAATAACGAGCGAATAGAGCCTTTACGGAAACACAGTTTCGTCCTGTATTCGTCGGGGAAGATAAAGAGTTTATTTTCGGGAGTATCTAAGCTTCCTATGGTTCTTTGTTGTTTCAGATATTTTTTTGCAGATAAGACAGGCAAAACCACACGTGAGTACTTTCGTCCTTTAGTCGGAACCCGAAATTATGACAAGTTGTTCAGAAATGCATTCAGAGCCGTTATATGCCAGCCGGCTGACGATTATCCGGCCGAAATATTTTTAAAAAAAAGAAAGGAAAGATACAAAGAACTTCCCCGAAGAGTTACTTTCAAAGGTGGTCTGTCATCTATCCTAAATGCCATTGTTGAAAAAAACAACATTGAAATTGAACTTTCTTCCGAAGTTACAAATATCCGAAAGACGGGGGCCCTCTTTAATCTGGAAACAAAAGAAGGAAAAGTTCTTCAATCTCAAAATATAGCGCTTGCCGTTAATCCTCAAATATCTTCATTACTGATAAAAAACACAGAGGATGAGTTAGCCAAATTACTATTCGCAATCCCTCTCTTTCATTCAGAGTCTTTAAATGTAGTTATACCAAAAGAGAAGCTGGACTTGAAAGAAATAGCCGGAATAATACCATTATCCGACGATTTTCTTTCTGCTGTTTCAAGAGACTTGAC
>JAISES010000047.1 GCA_031263965.1 Prevotella sp.
TCCTAACTTCTCTATTCCCATCAGAGGTTCGTCCTGCATTCCGTGTTCGATCTTTATCCGGTAGTTGCGTTTCTCTTTAAAGACGATATCATCCATCGGTAGTGAAAGCTGATATAATGAGCCGAAGCCCGATCCCTTCCATTTGCCAAACTTGTCAGCCAGCACATATTCTTTAGAGATATCGTTGAATGTGCTGTCGTTTTCCATATCTGTTTGTACGAAGAACCAAATATTCTGATACGGATAATTTACATTGTTCGTAACTTCTATCGACATGCGGTAAGGCGTATTCAATTCGAAAAGGGTAGAGTCTATATCAAAAAACAGTGTATCGTTTTGCGCCCACTCCGCATTCTTTATTTCATGAAAATTATAGTATATCTCCCGATGGTTACAAGAGATGTAAACAAAGGCCAGGAATACGCATAATAGGGTGCAAATGGCTTTATGCCTCAGGTTCTTTCTTATCGGATGGCCCATTATTATTTCTGTTCGGCTTGTTTCTATTACGATTTTTCTTATATTTATTTCCCTGTTGGCTGTTAGCTTGCCTGTTCTCCTGTTGATTCTGATTGTTTTGACTATTTTGACTATTCTGATTGTTATTTACAGGTTTGGGATTCAGTTGTTTATTGTTATTATTCACAAGGCTTTTAGGCTGTTGCCTGTTGTCCGGATTCTTGCCTTGACGGATTAGACCTTTGTTCTCATTGTTATTATTGTTTTTCGAGAATTTCTTTTTATTCCGGTTGCCGTTATTGTTGTCAAATCGATTGATATTTTCTTGCAGGATATCGTGTGATGTTGGTTTTTCTGTTTGTTCCTGGTTTTCACTTGCCAGATGGGAGGGTTTTCCTCCCTGTTTGTTTATCCTGATTACTTCAAAAACGCGCTCCTTGGATAAAGAGACAAGGTTTGCCGCAAAATTTTTGTCTGTCGAGTATGTCATTTCCCCGGATAAAATATCTGTTTTGAAATGATAGAATGAGCCGTCTTTTGTTTCCAATACCGCTTCGCGGGGAGGCAGCTTTCGTTGCGCTTCTACGTATGTATCGACCTCAAAGTTGAGGCAGCATTTCAGTTTGCCGCATTGTCCGGCAAGCTTTTGAGGATTTAGCGGAATGTCTTGCAAACGGGCAGCCGATGTAGACACCGAAACGAAGTTGGACATAGAACTTGAACAGCATAATTCACGTCCGCACGGACCGATACCCCCTACCCGTCCTGCTTCCTGGCGTGCGCCGATCTGCTTCATCTCTATCTTTACACGAAATTCCGATGCATATACTTTTATCAGTTGGCGAAAGTCTACACGCTCGTCGGCTATATAGTAGAAAATAGCCTTGTTGCCGTCTCCCTGGTATTCTACGTCACTGATTTTCATTCCCAGAGCGAGTTCTTCAGCTATTTCGCGGGCGCGCAACATTGTTTTGTGCTCTTTAGCTCTGGCTTCGTTCCATTTTTCTATATCGTTGGGCTTGGCTATGCGGTATATGCGTTTGGTTTCGCCCCGTGAGTTATTTTTCAGCATTTGCAACTGTACCAGTTTGCCGGTAAGTGTAACTTCGCCGATGTCGTGTCCCGGAGTGGCTTCTACGGCTACTATGTCTCCTTTGAATATTTCTATGTTGTTGCTGTTTAGGTAGTAGCCTTTACGGGTATTTTTGAATTGTACTTCTACCATTTGGGATTCGCCTGTTATTTCCGGCAAATCTTGCAGCCAGTTGTATACTTCCAGCTTGTTAGTTCCACCACAGCAGCCTCCTTTTTTGGAGCCACAACAACCGCCTCCACCGGATTTACAGCCGCATGTTTTAATCACACTTTTGGCGGAAACTTCAGCTTCTGTTGTTTCCAGCGCCTTTCCGTTTACTTTGGCGCATGTACAACCTATGGGTGTTTTGCAGGAGCCCTGGCAATCGAATGAGTATGTATTTTGGTTTGAATTCATTGTAATATAATATTAAATTAATAAATGGCTCCCTTTGATTCCCCCAAGCCTCCTTCCCTTTCGGAGAGGGTCTGGGGTTGTTGGAGGGGGCTATTGTTTTATAAGCATAGTAATTTTGAGGCACAGATCGAAAAATACCATTTTGGCATTCACGTTCTGCTCTATATGTCTTTCGGCCAGAGCCAGTTCGTCCATAAATCCGGTAATGTTGCGCTCATTGATAAATGGAGCGAAACGAGTACCGAAATTTGCTTCGTCGGACGATACGTATATCATTTCGGGATGCCTGAGATTACTTATAAAGTATTCGCGAACCATCCGCTGGCTGTATATCAGAAAACTTTTCTGGTTTTCGCGTCCCACGCCTGCCAGTTCGTTTCCTATGGTTTTTATTTGTTTAATATCCCGTGCATACGAAGCGCGCATCATTTGCACAAACAGGTTGAAGAAGAATTTGTGCTCTTCGTCGAGGCTGATTGTTTCTATTGCTTTCAGGTAACTGCCTTTCGACAGGTGCGCAACATTCTCCGCATCTTCGGGTGTGATGTTGTACGCCGACTCCAAAGCCTGTACGATATCCTGTTTTTCTATGCCGTGTATGTTGATACGCTGACAGCGCGACTGTATGGTAGTAATAATGTTGTCGGGCGTATCCGAAACGAGCAGGAAAACTGTGTTTCCGGCAGGCTCCTCTATGATCTTGAGCAACTTGTTGGAGCACGATTCGTGCATCTTTTCAGGCAGCCAGATAATCATGATCTTGTACTTTGCCTCATAGATGCGCAGGTTCAGTTTGCGGAGTATTTCTTCGCTTTCCTTTGCGTAGATCAGTCCCTGCGAGTTTTCGGCATCAATGTATTCCAGCCATTGGTTATAGCTGAAATAACAATCCTTTTCTTTTATAAAGTTGCGCCAATCGGTGATATAGTCGTCGCAAACTTCTTTTTTCTTTGCAGCCTTTTTTACTATGGGGTAAACAAAATGCAGGTCGGGATGTGCCAGATGATTGTATTTGATACAGGAAGGGCATTGTCCACATGAGTCGTTCTCCGATGGATTCTCGCAATTAAGATATTGGGCATAGGCCAGTGCCAAAGGAAATTTGCCGATTCCCTCCGGTCCGCAAAAGAGCTGTGCGTGAGGAATTACCCCTTCCCCTGCTGTGCGAGTCAGCCGCTCTTTTACCTCACTTTGTCCTATAATATCTTTAAAAAACATTTTGTTCCACCTCACCCCAACCCTCTCCAAGGGAGAGGGAGTTTTACGAGGAGTTTTATATATATCCTAACTATTTGAGCCTCTGATTCCTCCCCTTTTGGGGAGGTAAAGAGGGGTGCTTAATATATTTCTTTTGCTATTCTTCTCACGCTTTCTGTCGCCATCAGCGAGTAGAAATGCAAACTTGGCACACCTTGTGCAATTAGTTCCTTCGATTGTTTGATACCCCATTCCACGCCTACTTCTTTGGCTTCGTCGTCCGTTTTGCACTTACGCAATTCGGAAGCCAGTTCTTCGGGAATGCCGGAACGGAAAATACGGGGAAGAGCTTCCAATTGGGTCATCAGTACAATTGGTTTCACTCCCGGTATGATCGGTTGTGTGATCCCTGCTTTGCGGCATTTATCCACAAAAGAGAAATATTTCCGGTTGTCGAAAAACATCTGGGTAACAAAATACTCTGTACCGTTCTCCGATTTTTTCTTCATATAAAATAAATCCGATTCTGCACTTTCGGCATCTTCATGCACTTCGGGATAACATGCCATTCCGTATGCAAAAGGCGTAGCGTTCTTCTCAAATCTGGAGCCGTCTTCGGAGATACCCTCATTGAAATCGTTGACCTGCTGCTGAAGTTCGGTAGCAAATTCGTTCCGGTTGGGGTATATCTGTTCGGGAGCCAGCCGCTTGCCGTCTCCTTGCAAAAGTAATAAATTATGAACACCCAGAAAATTTAAATCGATCAGGGCATATTCGGATTCCTCTCTCGAAAATCCCTTGCAGATCATATGCGGTATGGCTGTTACTCCGTATTTGTGCTGAATGGCGGCTGCAATAGCTACCGATC
>JAISES010000084.1 GCA_031263965.1 Prevotella sp.
AAAACACCAAAGAATCCTCTATATCGTTTTTGTGAAAAGTTACACGGATGCCTGTAACGGAAGCCCCGTCACATATTTCGAGCTTGTCCAAATGATATTTCCCGTACTCAATCATAGCAACATACTCGGTTTTTCCGCGTTCACTCGGAAGAACCGCCTTGATTTTGGATATGCTACTAAAAATAGATATGGCATCACCATACGGCGAGTCCTCTAAAAAACCACATTCGACTATATCTACCTTAGCCTTTGTCAGCATTGCAATTATGGAACATATATTTTCGTTGCCGAAATTCCAATCATTAACGTAACCACCGTCACGTAAAGTACAGTCTAATAATTTAGTTATCACTTAACGAGCCCTTTCTCACGATGTGATTAAATACCGCATTTGCAATTTCAAAGTCGATGGGTTCATCTATATCCATAGATTCTATATCAGAAACCTCTATCAGATAAGGCGTATCACCTACTCGACGACGTTGCCTTGCCAGTTCTTTCGTAAAAACATATAGCCCTGTCGTTTCCACAAAAAACGGCTCTAAATCTTGGGTGCAAGGGATATTATAAATATCGTAATTAATCGGCTTGTTTCCTTGCCACAAAAATGCGTTATACCGTCTAACTGCCAAAGCAGAGTCATTGGTAGCTTTTTTAATGGCTTCTATGCCGATTTTTATACTTGCGCTTGAAAGAAACGGCGCGGTAGTGTTCAGCAAAGCATATATATCGGCCTCTACCGTTTGGGTAAACATAGAGGTTACTTCGGTTATGCTTGTGCTTGGCAAGTCTAAGGTGTGAGGGCGCTTCAAGAACTTTGCTCCGGCAGGGATGTGTTCTACAACTTCTTCCGAACTGCAATAAATGTAAATGTCGTCAAATACGTTTGTTTGTAACGCTGTCTTAATGATATATTTCAGCAGAGGTTCTCCGTTTTCAAACGATTTTATGTTTTTGCCGGGAAGTCGCTCGCTGCTAAGCTTTATTGGAATATAGGCTATGATCCTCATAGTACCCTCCCATATTTTGATGAATGAATTATTTCTTTTGGAATGCCTAACGTAACTAAATTGTTAGCCGTTTCCCTTACAACGCTTACGTCATCTATGGCAACAAGTACATAGTCAAAGTCTTTTTGTAGAATTTGGGCTATGTGCTTTTCTTTGTTTACCCATTGGACAATTTTGCACATATTATTTATCAAAACTAATGAGTGCATTCTTTGGGCTTCTGCGCCTGAGCCATAAAGCACGACATTTTTGCCGTAGAGATTCCTGTTCCATGAGGTAAAGAAATTATGGGAACGTTTAGTTATTTTGGAGTAAAATGCCCTTATGTACTTATAAGCATTTGCAGGGGGGAGTTCCCTTAACCTCTCAAACCGCTCAAACAGCTTTTTGCGAAAACCAGTACCATATGGAGAAACAGGTAAATGGGTGCTTTCGATATTTAACAGCGACAAGTCAAATTTCTCTACCAGCGACAGTTTATTGGAGAATTTTTCATAAATCTCATGTGGCATTTCCCCGAAAAATTTGCTGTACTCATCGTTCTTCATAAGGCTGTTTATAACGGCGTAGCTAACATCGCTTAAAGGATTTTTACCAATATACCCGGCGTATTCATGAACAAAATCCATAACTCCGTCTATATAATCGCTGTAAGCGGGGTAAAGCTCACCGATATTGTTTTCAAGCATAATTGGAACAACTTTATCTTTTTCGCGCTTATACCCGGTTGTTCTTCCGTGCGGTGCAGTAAATAAAATTTCAAGTCTCCACGACTCATGGATAAAGTAGTGCGGGCATTGCGAAAATGTAATCATTTTGACAATGCGTTCTTTGCCCTTATATCTATGCAAATTGGGCATATTGTAAACTAAGTAGAAAGTGAATATTTCGCTCATGCCAAGAAAATGGCCTATCGTATTAACTGTGCCCCCGCCCCCGCCAATATCAACAAATGCAAACTTATCATTTGGGTTTATTTCTTGTTTCAGGTAATCGTTTACGATGTCTTTGTTTTCTGGTATTTCAAAAGCATCAATTATAGACGTTATGGACATATAGATATACCTTGTTTTTATGTCTAAATTGAACTTGTCTATCAAGTATTCTGCAATCATTTTGGGGATGTAACCGTCTCTTGCGATGAAGTATAAAGTTTTGAATCCCATTTCTACCGATTTTTTTAGAATATTCCATGTATACTCCAAAAGGACGACACCGCCATAAAACACCCCGCAAGAATAGCCTAAATGCGCCTTGCCGAAATTTCTTAGATTTCTTGAAATACCAACAGCAAGCTGAAAATTGGCATCGGTTTCTCTATTGCTGAGAACATATTCTTCTCTCTGACCCAAGCCATCAAACATCAAAAGTTTTGTCTTTATACCAAGTTTTTTTGCTGCTTCTACATCACTTACAATGTTGTCGCCGTGATGAAGCCAATTTGAGTAGTCTACTGAATACTTTTTCTGTACTGTCTTGTAAAGATTCCATGTGGATTTCAGTTTGCCGTATTCACCGCTGACAATTACATCTATGTCCGCAAAAGTAGGCTCTGCGTTCACAAGCATTTTCCTAATTATCTCGCAAGGTAAATACATATCGCTAATAAAGACTACTTTTATTCCCTTCCGGACGTAAGACAGTGCTAATTCAATGTTTTTTCTAATGGGAACGCTCATGTCAAGTTCGGTTTCTATTTCTATACTCATCCATTTTTCTATATTATAGGCATTCGCAAAGTCTTTCATTGCCTCATAAATGTCATAAAGGGTTATATCTTCCTTCGCTTCTGCATCCCTGCCGATGTTAGTGGCGCGATACTCGGCGTATATCCTCAAAGGAATGAATTCGGGATTGTTAATTTTGTGTGCGACAATAGCAAACAACCCTTTCGGGGTTGCCACCTTGCGCGTTATGAGCGTGTCAAATATATCAAAGGACACCAACTGTAAATCATCCATGCCGAAATCGCTCCTTTCATGATGATGACAGGATTTTTTATTATCAATTACTTAGAGATTGGTTTAGGGTATCTATTATTTCATCCCTTAGAGTATTTAGTTCGTTTTTTCCTTGAAGTATCAAGGATTTTGCTAACATGGAATACTCTGGTTTCCATGCTTTCGACATTGCTTCACTCAATGCGAGTCTATCAAGTTCGCTGACCTTGATAAGCAGAGGCCACCCAATCATTTTCATCTGCCGTGAAACTTTCGCACTCGACGGCACAGGGTCAACAACGACAACCCCATTCCGTAAAGATAATAACGCGCTGTGTAATCTTGTCGTGATAACAACGTTCATTTTCTTTATAACTGCCTCAATCTGCCCTGAACTTTTCAGGCTGTAATCGTTGTTAGGCAGTTTTGTGTCGATGAATATCCGCGCGTAATCCAAATAATTTAAGGTTTCATCCACTACTGCTTCTACTTTTTTGTGGTCTTGTCCTTCATATTTGTACTGTTTCCCGACATAGATTAACTCCACAACAGGTGTTAAGGTTGATTCGGTCGC
This sequence comes from Prevotella sp., assembly GCA_031263965.1. Classification (GTDB taxonomy): domain Bacteria; phylum Bacteroidota; class Bacteroidia; order Bacteroidales; family Dysgonomonadaceae; genus Dysgonomonas. The sequence goes on from JAISES010000084.1 coordinate 3,525, forward strand.
TAAAGAAATATCTACATTTGCAGTGCTTGAAGAATCCCTTGCGAATACTTTGTTGAGTTCTTCACCGACTACATTACCTTCTATCAATGAAACATTTACGGCAAATCGCTTAATATTTGCGAATTTATTCATAAACGGTTTTAAGGTATAGTCGGTAAGAGGGCCGTATACGAAGATAATAGCGTTATAATCCTCTTCGATTAATGATGTTGTTTTGACCTCGTAAGGCATTATCGGGGTAGGCACAGTAACCTTGCAATCAAACTCAGCAGATATGACCCAATCGTACAATGTTTGCATGGAAAGTAAATCACCTGCTGTATTATAATTTAAGGAGAAAGAAAACCATCC
>JAISES010000109.1 GCA_031263965.1 Prevotella sp.
AATCGAAGATTGCTTGCTCTTAACTTTTTGCTTGACCAAAAAGTTACAAAAAGTCAAGGCTGTACCGGATAGCCGACCCACAACCAGCTTGCCGGCTAAACAAAATAAACTCGCATCTACGATGCTCAGACAGAATTTTGTTTTTAACGCCTGCTTCGCTGTGTGGGTACCCCGTCTATCCGCTAAGGCCGTCAGGCTGACGCATGACAAAAATAACAAAAGCGATATTCTTGTTGTGCTTTAGCCCTGCGTCGTATGCTTTACGTGCGGGGTACCCGTCAGGCGAAAAAGGCGTAAAACGGGGTGCCTGTTTGAGCCTGAAAGGCGAAGCAATCCGGAAATTGGCCGGTTGGCGGTAGGGGCAGTCCTTTGTGACTGCCCGAAAATACAAATGGATTGCTTCGGGTAAACCCTCGCAATGACGCGAAAGAGAAAGTCAAAGCGGGCGCTCAAAGCCCCCGCTGGCGCGGACATTTGTCCGTGTCTTGCCCAAAGGGCAATCCTTTTTTGCGGCGCAACATCAGTTATTAACCCCAATAAAATACCGCAAAACATCTTTTACTCAGCAATAAAAGAAAAACCAGAGACAACTTCATCGACAATAATAATTGGATAATCCTCATTTTTTGTATTTTTGCGTATTATACTTAACTATATTGGCATGAATCTAAAGAAGGTATTTCTATTAACAATTGTCCTGACAGCCAGTTTTGCCGGGATATTCTTTACTAATGCTGCTACTTGGCATACAGCGCCTTTCCCTATGGCATCGGCCTGTGACGATATTATAATACATACCGTTGCCAAAGGAGAAACAGCATACTCTATTGCTGCTATGTATAACACTACGGTTCAACAGATATACGCAATGAATCCCGGCGCCGAAAAAAGGATTAAAGCAGGCGACAAACTACGTATACCGAAAGGAAAAGCTATATCCGGGTACAGTAATCATCTGATAGAAGCTAAAGAAACCCTCTATTCTGTTGCCCGTATGTATAATATATCCGTAGACGATATTAAAGATGCAAATCAGGGGTTAAACGAAAGTTCATTTAAAACGGGCAAAACAATAAAGATCCCTGCGTTCGGAGCCGCCGCGAATGCACCGGCAACAACGTCCGCTTCCACATATAATGTGCAGAAGGGAGAGACTTTATACAGCATCGGTAAAAAGCACAATGTTTCGGTTGAAGCGCTTCTGGCATCCAATCCATCGGTAAAAGACAGCGGACTGAAGGAAGGCACGACTTTGAACATTCCCGTGAAAACATCTTTGCCTGCTTATGACAACCGCAGGCCCGTAAAACCGGAAGCAGCAACAGAAAGCGTCTCCAAAGGCGAGACAGTACGAATAGGAATATTCTTCTCATTTACAGATACCGGCAGTAGCATTCAAAAAGATAAACTGGCAGAGTACTACGAAGGTTTTTTGCTGGCCCTTAGAGACCTGAAAGCAAAAGGGCTGAATGCCGAGGTTTACACATTCGACACAGGCCCTGAAAAAAGCACAAAAAGGCTGGAAAGCCTGTTTGGGACAAATGAAGTAAAAAGCCTTAACCTTATGATAGGAGGAGTATCCGGGCAACAAATAGAGGCAATGTCCAAATTCTCGAAAAAGACAGGTATCAGGTATGTAATACCTTTCGGCTCTACAAATTCTATAGAAAGCGATCCGGGCCTGTTCCAGATGACAACATCTCATTCCAACCTTTATCCTGAAATAATTCCGGCTTTTGTGAAAAAATTCAGCGGCTACAATATTATTTTCATTTCGGAGACAGGATCGAATGATAAAGCTGATTTTGTTGCAGAACTGAAAAAAGGATTATCAAAATCGAATTTCCAATTTAAGACTATAACCGGCTCTGAAAACCTGCTTGAAAATATTAATATTAATTTAAGTCCTGGAAAAAATATTTTAGTACCGGCTTCTTCCTCCGAAGCTGCATTGAGAAAGGTGTTAGCTACAATGGAGCTTCTCAGTGCATCGTCCGTATCGCTGTTCGGTTATCCCGAGTGGCAGGCATACACACAACATACAGAAGCTTTACACAAGTTCGATTCTTATATTTACAGCATCTTTTTTCTGGACGAAGAACAAAAAGAGGTACAAGATGTGGCAAGCCAGTATAAGTCATGGTATGGTAAAAATATGATTAATTCATTTCCTAAATGGGGATATTTGGGATATGATGCAGGACTGTTTTTCCTGACCGCCTTGAAACAATACGGGAGTGAATTCGAATCGGATCTGACAAAGATAAAAGTGCAAACCCTGCAATCCGCCATAAATTTTAAGCATACAAACGGCAAAGGCGGAGGTTATATCAATAACGGTTTGTATTTCGTTCACTATAAAACAAATTCCTCAATAGAAAAAGTAGATATTAGCAAGTAATGATAAAAAGATGTATCCTTGTCCTGATTTTTCCGATTATTACCCTGTTGTCTTACGGACAGAAAAAAGAATCCAAGCCGGAATGGAACGTAGGAGTTGGTTTTGGCCCTACATTTTCGTCCGTTGATTTCCAGGCAACAAGGCTAAGCAGAGGGCCCAGCACTAAAAATATGCTTCAATATCATGGAGGCATTGCAGTCCGCTACCTCTCCGAAAATCATTTAGGTTTGATAGCTGAATTAAATTACAGCCAGCAAGGATGGGAGCAAAGCTTTAACGAAGATCCGCAATATGCGCATTCTCATCAGTTGAATTATTTAGAACTTCCGGTTCTGACTCATATCTATTTCGGAAATAAAGTAAGATTTATATTTAATCTGGGTCCTAAACTCAGTTTCCTGATAAGTGACAGCGAGAAAATGAACCAGGCGCTATCCGACTACCTGTCCGATGGAAATGTACCCGAAACGATGGCCACTCACCAATATTACCAGATGGCCGATAAAAAAACAGACTATGGTTTGATAGTCGGGATGGGACTTGAATTTAAAACAGGCATCGGAAGTTTTGCTCTGGAAGGAAGGTATTCTTTTGGATTGGGAGATATCTATAACAGCACAAGATCCGACGTGTTTTCCCGTTCTGCCAACAGAGTTATTTCGGCCAAGTTGACATATTACGTTAAGTTATTCTGATATGCCGCGCATATATAAGTTTTCCCGGACGGGATTAAAGCTTTTGTATAAAATCCGCCATCACAGGGGACACGGCATACATTCACCCTTTGTATTTAACCTGATAACCAAAGTTGTTGAGGAAAAAACACCTTACCATGTGTATGAAGATATACGATACGCTTTGGAGTGCGCCCATATAAAAAAGACATCCCTGTCGAAAGAGGACAAGTTGTATTTCAGGCTGGTAAATTACTTTTCAGCACAACATATATTGGAGATCGGTTCCGGATACGGCATAACAACCCTCTTCCTGACAGCCCCTTCAAACAATATAGTCTGCACTTGCATAGAGCCGTCGGCGAAGAAATGTAATGTGGCCGGAAAACTATATGCAGTATGGGATAAAAACATCAGATTATATCCGGGCGAAGAACCGGTTATACCGGATTGCAAACCGGACTGCATATTCATTAATCTAAACCGTTTTCCCTTATCTGATAATATTATTCAATACTTATCAGATATTTCCTATGAAAAAACATTTATAATTGTCAAGGGTATCCGAACAAAGAAACGCAATCAGGCGTTATGGAGAGGTATTACGAATATGGACTCAAGAACGGTTGTTCTGGACTTGTTTAATATAGGCATCGTGTTTTTTGACAAAACACTATACAGGTGGGAGTACAAAATAAGTTTTTAAGTTTTATTGCCGTATCGGGTTGTCTTTTTTCCGCGTCATTGCGAGGAGTGCAACGACGAAGCAATCCGGAAATTGGGCGGTTAGCGGTAGGGGCAGCCCTTTGTGGCTGCCCGCGAAATACAACCGGATTGCTTCGGGTAAACCCTCGCAATGACGGAAGAAACCGTACCGGATAAACGAACATATTATTTTATTGATCACTTAAATAGAAAAGGGATGAAAAAAAGTTCCGTATATACCAAGACAGGAGACAAGGGCATGACTTCCCTTGTTGGCGGCAAACGCGTAATAAAGTCGCACATCAGGCTCGAAGCCTATGGCTCAACTGATGAGCTTAACTCTTTCGTTGGATTTCTTATTCAGGAGATAGATGACAAACATGACCTGGAGATTCTTTCATTCATTCAACATAAATTATTTACGGTAGGTTCATACCTCGCCACAGAAACGGAAGCCATCCCGCCCAAAGCAGCAAGCATAATTACGGACAATAATATCGCCTTGCTCGAAAGCGAGATGGACCGGATGGATAGCGAACTGCCGCAATTACGGCAATTCGTCCTGCCCGGAGGAAGCGAATCGGCTTCCAGAGCACATATATGCCGTACGGTATGCCGTCGGGTAGAACGTTGTATATACAGAGTAATGGACGAATTTCCCATTGACGATCAAACCCTTATGTTTGTCAACAGATTGTCGGATTATTTTTTCTTACTGGCGAGAAAAGAAAGTAATAAAAAAGGGAAAGAAATATTTTGGAATCAGAACTTAGAAACTGTTTGAATTTTAGCGAAAAATACTAAGTACATGACAAAAAATTGCAACCGTATTATTATCAACAATATGTTGCCCTTTCAGGTAGGGTGATCAAACGCATGTAATATTTTTGTGTCAAATAATCGTATTTTTGTGTTCATAATTAATTAACAATTAGTGTCATATGAAAGCTATTCAAGAAGAAAAGTTAA